>NZ_DASQNA010000051.1 GCF_035645195.1 Paenibacillus sp.
CGCCAGCGTTCGTCCTGAGCCAGGATCAAACTCTCCAAAAAGGGTAGTTCGTCTATGCTCATTGCTAAGCTAGCTTTAAAACTTTGCTGTGATTGCTCACAGCGCGTATGCGCTCGTTGTTCAGTTTTCAAGGAGCAAGCTCGTCTTGCCTTCTTGCTTGTCCGATGCGCTTTTCGCGACCGGAATTAGAATATATCACAATCGGCTCGCACTTTGCAAGTGGAATTTTTAACTTTTTTTCCGACTGCCCTGCCGGCTGACCGGCGGAAGAACATCTTATCACCCTGGCATAGTCCCTGCAACACATAATTTTTACCAATTAGGCTTGTTCTATAAGGACAGCCCTGCCAATACACTGTACAAGAGTGATACAACCCGCAACGAGGAGCTGTTACAACCATGAGTACGTTTCTAAGTTACATCCTGCTCGGCCTATCGTTGTCGGCGCCCATCGGTCCGGTGAACGCCGCTCAGCTGGACAAAGGCATCCGGTTCGGTTTCTGGAACGCTTGGCTGCTCGGATTAGGGGCCATGGCCGCGGATGCCGCCTTCATGCTTATCATTTATTTTGGCTTCGCCCACTTTCTGCAGACGCCGTTCATGAAGGCGTTCCTATGGACCTTCGGATGTCTCGTGCTCATTTACACCGGGGTGGAGGGCTTCCAAAAAGCGAAAACGGTGAAAGCCTCCAAGCAAACGAAGAAAGAACCCCCATTAAAATCGTTCACGCAAGGGTTCTTTCTCACGCTGAGCAATCCGATCAGCATTTTGTTTTGGCTCGGCATTTACGGTTCGATTCTAGCGCAAGCGACGGCGACAAGCACTCCCGCTTCCATCCTTCTGAATACGATCGCGATTTTTCTCGGCATTCTCGTATGGGATTTCACAATGGCATCCGTCGCCAGCTCGTTCCAAAAAATCGCACGCAGCGCTCTGCTGACGTTCATATCCCGCGCGGCGGGCCTTTGTTTGATCGGTTTCGGTCTATATTTCGGGCTGCAGGCGTTCAAGCTACTGTTTCTCTAACGCATGGCGCTTGCGCCACAGCCGAATTCCCGCCGATTCCCCCTCATCGTCTTCTTCCTGGGCGGTATCCTTCGAAGGGCCGCCTCCTCCGCCCTTTTTCCATTTCGTAAATTGCAGGATCAGCGCAATGCCGACGATCGCGAGAACGAATCCGACGCTGACGAAAAAGCCCGGACGACTGCTCTTATCGAACAGCGTTCCCGACACTGCGGCCACGATCAACGTAATCGCCGTCACCGACTTCACCTGCGCCCATGCGCTCAGCTTCGTCAACCGGCGCGCGGACAGCACCATGAACAGCCACGAAAACAACAGCATCAACCCGCCGGCCGTCGTAATGTATTCGTACACCTTCTTCGGGAGCGCGAGCGCGACCACGACCGATACGATCATGCCGAAAATCGTCAGGAACAACGACACGTACGGCAGTTTTCGTTTTTTCGTCCGCTTCGTAAACATTTTCGGCGCGTCGCCGTCCTGCGCGATCGTGTACATAATTTTCGTGACGGAAAACAGCGAGGCGACGAGGCTCGAGAAGCCCGCGATAATGAGCACCCCGTTGAAAATGTCGACGATGACTTCAAAATGCAAATCCTTGAGTGCCGTCACGAACGGACTTTCGTCCGCGCTGAACGCCTTCTTAGGCGCCAAGATCAGCGCGAGGGATAGCGACAACGTATACAGGACGGTCACGACCGCGATCATAATTTTACCCGCTTTCGGCGCATCCTTTTCCGTTTTCAGTTCGGTCGCCATGAGACCCATCACTTCGATGCCCGCGAACGCGAAAAATGCGAATATGAACGCTGTCCACATGCCCATCGCGCCGTGCTCGAAAAAATCGGCCGTCGACTTCGGCGGATGCATATGCGCGTTCTCTTGCCCGAGCACCCCCGGAATGACGAGAAAACCGAGCACGATGAACATGATCAGAGCGGTCACCTTCACGACGGCAAATATGTTCTCGGCTTTCTGGAACCCTTTTTGCCCGAGAAGCACGATGACGACGCCCAGCCCCGCATACCCTGCGGCGTATACCCAAAGGGGCATTTTGTCGTACCAAAATCGCGTGAACAACCCGAGAGCCGTCAATTGGCTGCCCATGATCAGCATTTCGGACAGCCAATACATCCACCCGTGGCTGAATCCCGCCCAATGGCCGAATGCATGCTTGGTGTACGTCCGGAACGACCCTTTCTCCGGGTGCTCCGCGATCATGCAGGACAATGCATCGTATACGTAATAGGTGCCGACCGCCGCCAAAACGAACAAAATGAGCACCGCATAACTGCTCTTTTCGAGCGCGAGGCCGGACCCCAGGAAAAAACCGGTGCCGGTCGTAAAGCCGAGACCGAGCAGCGTCAGCTGCCACCACTCGAGCTTTCCCCGGCTCGCCGCGGCGCCCGATGTCGGATGCTGTTTTTGGCTCATCGTTTCGCAGCCCCTTCTTCGTAAGTTGGATTCGTCTGACGCATGTACCGATTAGCGTTCGATACCGGAAGGAAACTTATTAGCGCGCCGGCGCAGGGAACAACTGGAACGACGTCGCCGGATGCGAAGCCGCCGGATAGTTCACAATAACTGCGATCAGACCACAAAGAGGAGAATGAGGCTATGGCCACCACGACGGCAACGAGACCGTCCGCCGCCCGGTCGGTCGACTGGGAGGCGGTTCGCGCATTGTTCGATTTGGACCCTGATTATGTCCATATGGGCACCGCCCAATATTTCGCCTCGCATCCGAAGCCGGTGCGCGAGGAAATTCAGCGCCACCGCGACGCGTTGGACAAAAACCCGGCTTTATATATCCTTAATAAAGAGGTCGAGCTGGCCGAGCGGTGCCGGAAGGCGGCCGCACATTATTTCGGCGTCGACGACCATAAGCTGATTACGCTCGTCGACAGTACGACGGTCGGCTTAGGGATCGTATACACGGGGCTTAACATTCAACGGGGACGCGAAATTTTAACCTCGGAGCATAACTATTATTCGCAGCAGGAAGCCATACGCCGGGCGGCTCAGCAGACAGGCGCCACGTTCCGTGAAGTCACGTATTACGAAGATATCCGCACTGTCACCGAGGACGAAATGGTGTCGAACATCATGCGGGAAGTGACCGACAAAACGCGCGTCATCGGCGCGACGTGGGTGCATTCCAGCACCGGACTGAAGTCGCCGATCGCGAAGCTGGCCAAGGAAATCGCGAAGGTGAACGAGAAGCGCGCCGAGGAAGACCGCGTGCTGCTCGTCGTCGACGGCGTGCACGGCTTCGGCGTGGAGAAGGAAACGTTCCCCGAGCTCGGGTGCGACTTCTTCTGCGCGGGCGCGCACAAATGGATTTACGGCCCGCGCGGAACGGGCATCGTCGCCGCCAAGGCGTCCGCGTACAACCATGTGGTTCCGGTCATCCCGAGCTTCTCCGAGACGATGTACGACATCATCAGCGGCAAGCCGGAGACGGACAAAGTGGACGGGACGACGATGTCGCCGGGCGGCTTCCATTCGATGGAGCATCTGTGGGCGATGCCGAGCGGGTTCGAGTTTTGCTTGAGCATCGGCAAAGAGGCGATCTACGAGCGTGTCCACGAGCTGGCGCGCATGGTGAAGGAAGGGCTCGCCGATATGTCTCACGTCATGCTGGCAACGCCGATGGACGACAATTTGTCGTCGGGCATCGTGTCCTTCGAGGTGAAGGGTATGTCGCCGAAAGAGACGGCGCAGGCGCTTATCGACAAGAAGGTCATTTCCACGGAGGCGCCGTACAAAAAGCGGTATGCGCGGTTCACGCCGGGGATTTATATTACGGAGAAGGACGTGCAAAAGGCGCTCGACGCGGTGCAGTCGCTGAAACGGCAATAAAAAGGGAAGGCTCCCGAGGGAGCCTTCCCTTCTTTGCGCGCATGCCCGTCTACTGCTTGTTCAAATGCTCGATCAGCGCGCTGTCGGACAGCGTGCCGTCCCGCAGCTGCGAAGCGAGCTCCTCCGGCAAGTCAGGCCGCTGGAAGCGAATATAGTCGCCGCGCACGAGCAAATCGGCCGGGCCGTTCTCCGGATTCGTATTAAATTGCTCCGGCGTCCGCTCGCTGCCGAAGTACGCGCCGTTCGAATACGCCGCGATGCCGACCTGCAGCGTCTCCGGCAAGTCCGGCCGAAGAAACGCGCGCCCGCGCGTCCACGTGCCGTCTTCGACCTTGTACAAGGTGAAAAAGACGCCGCCTAACCGGATGACGCGCAGCTGAATCCAGCCGTCGCGGATGTTCGTGAGGCGCAGGTCGGATTTGCTGTTTACCGTCGTTTTCGTTTCGATCTGTTTCACGAACTTCGTATACGCGCCATAACCCGTCGTGATAAAAATCCAGTTTTCTTCCCCGGGCACCCACGTTTCCATCGTTACGTCGCGCGGAGCGCGGGCCATCAGTCCGGCGAGGGAGTACGACTTTTGCGGAACGTCCGTCTCTTTGCCGGTCGTCAGCAGCCGGAAGGTAACGTCGAAATCGCCGGTCACTTCCTTGTAGAGAAACACCCCTCGGTCGTCCTCGAACCAGCCGCTAGCGTAAGGCGCTAAAAACAGCTCCCCGGCATGCGTTTCGTTCACGTCGAGCCGTTCCACGAAGTTTTTATGCCCCTCGACGGCCGACAGCTCCGTCCAATCGGCTAGCGTTGACGCATCCCCGAATTCGTCGCTGAGCACCGCGAGATCCTGCTCCGGCTCCGCCGCGGCCGCTTCCCCTGCGCTCTGCCCGCCGCCGCAGCCCGACAGCAGCGCAGCGCCGATCGTAAACAGCGCCAGCGTTTGTTTGATGGACACCGAGTCGCCCTCCCTTTTACACGCCTATGAATCCTTTCTTTCATCCTATGACATCCCCGGTCATTCCCCTAGTGACTTCGGTCATGCAGGCGGTCATCTTTCGCGGAGGAGTCCGCCCGCAGCCGGGCAAAACCGTTATAATAGAGGAAAATCAATCGCCGCACGCGAGAGAGTAGGATACTTATGTCCACCATTACCGTCGTGATCGCCGACGATCATATTTTGCTGCGGGACGGGCTGCAGACGATCATCAATTTGGAAGAAGATATGCGCGTCGTCGGCGCGGCGGACAACGGCGCCCAAGCGGTCGAACTCGCCGCCAGGCTGCGTCCGGACCTCGTGCTCATGGACGTCCAAATGCCCGTCATGACCGGCATCGAAGCGGCGCGAATCATTTTGGCGGAGCATCCGCAAACGAAAATCGTCATGCTGACCACATTCGACGAAGAGCAGTACATTATAGAAAGTATGGCGCAGGGCGCGGCGGGGTTTCTGCTGAAGGATTTGCCTGGCGACAAGTTGATTCAGGCGATCCGCGACGCCGCGAAGGGGCAGCTGCTGCTGTCCGGCGTCGCCGCGAACAAGCTGGCGGCCAGCGTCGCGCGCGCGCAAACCGGTGCGCAGCAAGCGTTCCGGGCCGATAAACTGCGCAAAGAGGGGCTGACGTTCACTCAGCGGGAACGCCACATCGCGCAGCTGATCGCGGAAGGCCGGACGAACAAAGAAATCGCCCGGATGCTGTACATGAGCGAGGGCACCGTGAAAAATTACGTCAGCGTCGTATATCAAAAAATCGGCACCAACGACCGGCTGCGCGCGATTCAATATTTGAAGGAGCTGCTGCAGCCGTGACCGCGACATCGCTGATCGGCAAATATGCGGCGTTCCTGACCGCCCTGCTCGTTGTCTGCGCTGCCGCGACGCTGCTGCTGAACGGCGGACGGGCGAGCTTCGAATACCCTCGGATCTTCGGCGCGATCTACAACGAACCCGGCGCCGACATCTACTTGGGGGAGCTGCCCCGAACGCCGGACGGCGCGCTCGCGGACGGCGAAGTCGCCTGGCGGAAGGCCGCCGTCGTCGCGGGCACCGCGGAAGCCGCCGCGCACGCAGGCGCCTATTGGCTCCGGTTCGGCCTGCCCGACGAGCCGTTCGACGCGCCCGTTCTGCGCGTGCGCCAGCTCTCTCATTACGAGGTGTATGTCAACGGAGATTTGGCGCTCAGCTATAACATGCACCGGCCGACGTTTCGCCTCGACACCTCCAAACAGGTGCGTCTCGTGTCGCTGCCGCCCGACCGCTCCTCCACCGTCGTCCATCTTCGCGTCGTGAACGACGCGCCCGGACTCGCGCTCGGCCGGGTGACGATCGCGGACGGCAAGACCGAATACGGCGATCTGCTCCGCCGCAACGCCCCGAGGGCGCTGCTCGCCGTCGCGCTGCTCGTCATGGCCGCCGCGTCGCTGCTCGGCTTTCTTATGAACGTGCGGCGTCCCGTATACGCCTATTTCGGGGCGCTCGCGCTCGTTTCCGGCGCCAGCGGGCTCGTCCATACGTCGCTCGCGCACTTTTTCATCGACCTATCGGCGGCATCCTACTATATGCGGCTCGCTTTCCCGATCGGCCTGCTAGCGTTCGTCGCGTTCCTAGAGCAGCTCTACGGCTCCGGCGTTTACGCCGTTCACCGGCGGATTCGTTATGTGCTCGGCGGATACACGGTCGTTTGCGCGGTCGCCGCGTGGACGAACGGCCCCGCATATTTGCAGTTGACGGGCCCCGCTTCCATGTGGGTCGCATTCGCGTGCGGCGTCGTCACGGCGTATTCGCTGACGCGCTCGCCGTCGCCCGCCGACGGGAAGCTCGGGTGGATTTTCATCGGGTATTGCGTGCTGGCCTTGTTCGGCGCCGCCCAATGGGTGCTGGCCGTGTTCCCGTCCGTCCATCCGATGCTGCACGACCAAGCGCCTCTGTACAACTACTATTGGAAAGAATCGACGCTGTACGTCGGCATCTTCTCCTTCGTCGCCTGCATCGGCCTCGCCTTCGCGTCCCATCTGCGCGACCTGCATCAGCGGGTGGAGGACCTCGTGGCGCAGCGCACCGCGGAGCTCGAGACGAAGCATCGCCAGCTGCAGGCGTCGACGCGCGAAACGTTCGAAGCGCTGCGGGAAGTATCCGTCTGGGAGGAGCGTAACCGCATCGCGCAGGAAATTCATAATATTTTAGGCCACCAGCTCACCGGCGCGGCGATGCAAATGGAGGCGGCGAAACGGCTGATCCGGCTCGATCCCGACGCGGCGCTGCCGCGAATCGAAACCGCGCTCGAATCGGTGCGGCGCGGCCTCGGCGACGTCCGGTCCGCCGTCCGCATGATGAAGATGGACGTCGGCGGACAGGACGCTGTCGATCTGCTGTCGGAGCTGATCGACGCGACGAAGGATTTGACCGGCGTCGACGTGGACGCCGAGTTCGGCCCGCTGCCGCCGCTCGACGCGCTGCAGAAGAAGGTGTTGTACTACGCCCTGCAGGAGGGGCTGACGAACGGCATCAAGCACGGCGGCGCGCGGCGCTTCGAGCTTGAGCTCGGCGTCGAGGACGGCGCGATCCGCTTCGCGCTGCGCAACGACGGTGAGCCGTATGCGCCCGTGCCCCGCGGCTTCGGCCTGTCGACGCTGCACGATCGAGTCGCCGAGCTCGGCGGCACGCTCGCGATCGGCGACGCCGGCGGCCGGGGCGCGGCGCTGGAGATCCGCTTTCCGGCGTCCCAGGCTCATTTGTAATTGTTCTGTTTCGCCTCGACCATTTCTCCTCCGCTTCGAGCCCCCGGCGCTTCCGCATTTTGCCCGGAAACGCAAAAAACCGGCTCCAAGGAGCCGGGACTCGTTCGTGGGCGCCGCATACGGCCGCGTTCGCCGGCGTCCGGGGGCGTTATGGGAAGCGTGTATGCATAAGAAGCAACCACCCTGTCTTTCTTTTGCATACTTCCTTCCCATAATCCACCGCTTGCCCCTGTGATCGCCGGCGTCCGGGCCCGTTCCTAGCGCCGCGCCCCTCGCAAAGCGGCAGGGCCCGCGGCCGGGCCGTTCCTTTATTGATGATGATCGATGCCGACGTAGACGGACACGAAAGCGGACGCTTTGGCGTCGTCGTACGACGGAAGGCGAAGCATTTTCGTCCAAGCCGTCAAAATCGCCTCCTCGGCGATGCCTTCCCGCGGGACGGCGACGACGCCGCTGTGGCCGGCGCCTCGGTTATGCTTCTCGGCGAACGAGCGAATCGCATCGAGCTTCTCGGCGGCGAGATCCGGGCGATAATACAACACCACGAACCCGTCCTCCAAATTGTGCACGAGGTACGCGTCGTGAATCGTCTCCTCATAAAACCCTTTCGGCGCGACATTCCCCATGTGCGGGCCCGAAGTCGGCGGATCGCTGTTGTAGTTCGAAGGATCGAACTCGGCCACATCCGCGATATGCTCGTGCCCGGCGTCCGCGAACGTTTCTTCCCCTTGGAGGAGTCTTGCTTGCTCGCGGTTTTGCTGGATGCTCAGTATGATGAACAGGGCGATGACGGCGGCCGCGGCGATGCCGATCGAGATCCAGATCGTCTTCGCCTTTTTCGCTTCGCGCTCCCGTTTCGACAGCTGCTTCGGTTTCTTTTCGTTGCTTTTCATTCCTGTATCCGCACCTCTGCGTCCAAGCGAATTTTTGTAATCCACCGTATTGTCTCACAGCGGACGCTCGGACACAAACAAACGCAAACATCCCGCAGACCGCATGCGGCCTCGGGATGTAGAGCGATTACCATAAATAGTCCATAAACGACGAGCGCATCAAGTTCGTATCGATATTGCACGCCTCCGCGTCGATGCCGTACTGCCAGACGTCGACGGTCGTGACGGCTTCGGCTTCGGGCGCGTACGCCTGCGGCGCGTTCGCCTTCGTCGTGATGCCGACCTCCACGTCGCTGGTCCATACGGCGAGCGCCGAGGCGAGTTCCTGATGCTGCCGCGCGAACGACAAATACGAGCGCAACGCCTTGCTATCGCTTGCCTCCACCAGTACAGCGTACAGGCCAGGCACGTACGGCGAGTCGAGCATCGTTTCGGTCCAGCCGCGGAGAAACTCGGCGTCCACCGGGTAATCCGGCTCGACGTCCGCGAAAATCGCGACGCCTTCGGGAATGCCCGCCTCCCCCGCCAGCCGAATCGCCTGCTCCGCTTCCGCGACGCCTCGCTCGTACGTGGTCGCGTCCGTGAAGTGGTTGTAAATCGGCAAAATCTTGACGCCCTGCTCGTGCAGGAACGCCGCCTCCTCCCGCGTAATACCGTGAGAGACGCCTTCTTTCGTTTCCAAGTACCGTCCGACGAACGCCGGGAACCCGAAATGTTCCTTCACGCAGGCGAAAAACTCCCGGTCGACGACGCTCGCCGTATCGATGCCCCAGACGGTGTCGATCGATTCCGGCGTCTCCGGCGCGGCAGGCGCTTCGGGCGCCGCCGGCGGCTCCGGATTCGCCCCGCCCGAAGGCGCTTCCGTCCGCGGCGGATCGATCGGCGCGCTCGCAGGCTCCTTCGCTCCCCCGTGGCAAGCGGACAGCAGCGCGGCCGCAAGCAGGCACGCAAGGCCGGTCCAAATCCATCGGTTTCGCTCCATGAATGTCCCCCCTTGTTGTTAGGACAGTGTATGAACCTAACACTTGGGGGGTGAAAAAATTAGGCTATTGCCGATTCCCGGACAACCATCGTTTGACTTCTTCCAGCCGAATCGGCATGTCCGCCGGTTCGCCGGTCCACAGCGCGGCGGCGAGCTCGGCGATCGGCGGCAGCTCCAGCTTCGTCTCCGCGAGCAGCGTTCGATTCGCGAACAGCTCGCGCGGCGTCATTTGGCCGAGGCAGACGCCGCCCTTCATGACGATCACGTCGTCGGCCCATTCGGCGACGAGCTGCATATCGTGCGTCGTCGTCACGACGGTGCGTCCTTCCGCGGCGAGCCGCTCCATCAGACGCTGCAGTTCCTTCTTGCCGGCGGGGTCGAGGAACGCCATCGGCTCGTCGAACACGACGACCTCCGTCTCCATCGCCAGCACGCCGGCGATCGCGACCGTCTTCCGCTGGCCGTAGCTCAGCTCGCTCGGATTCGCGTCGGCCAGCCGCTCGATGCCGAGCGAAGCGAGCGCGCCCCGGGCGAGCCGCTCCGCCTCGGCGCGGGGAACGCCCCGCTGCAGCGGAGCGAACGAGACGTCCTCAAGGACCGTCAGCGCGACGATTTGGTCGTCCGGATCTTGGAACACGACGCCGACATGGTCCGTCATCCGGTCGCGAAGCGCCGCGTCCAACGGCCGGCCCCGAAAGCGCACCTCTCCGGACGTCGGCCGGTACAAGCCGTTCATATGGAAGACGGCCGTCGATTTGCCGGCGCCGTTGCCGCCGACGATCGCCGTCTTCCGTCCGGGACGCACCTCGAAGGTGACGCCGGAGAGCGCCGCCTGCCCGTCCCGGTATTGATACGTGACGCGGTCGAACGCGATGACCGGTTCCGTTTGCTGCGTCATCTCCTTCATCCTCCCGCCGTGAAGTCCCAAACGAATAATATGATCGCCCCTCCCGCCAGCCACGCCGCTTTCCAGCCGTCCCCCGGAGCGCTCGCCGGCAGGTCGCCCGCCTCGGCGCCGCGTCCGCGGTACCCTCGGGAGAGCATGCCAAGGTAGACGCGTTCGCTTCGGCGTAGCACCCGCAGCAGCAGCGAACCGAGCAGCTTGGACAAGGCGGCGTAAGTGCGGACCGAAAACCAGCCGGATCCGACCCGAAACCCCCGGCTGTGCAGCCCCCTCCGCATGGCGAGCGCCTCCTCCCGGAACACGTCGACATACCGGAGCGTGAACAGCGCCATTTCGACGAAAATCGACGGAACCTTCAGCCGAAGCAGCGTTTGGAAAAACGTTTGCGGCGTCAAGCCATGGAACGCGAGCGTCAGCGTCTGCGCCGCGAACGTAAGCCGCCCGGCGTACAACGCCGCCTTCCCCCAGCCTCCGGAACCTTCCGCCAGCGGAAAATAAATCAGCATAAAACCGATGAGCGGCAGCACGAGCCGAAATCGGCGCCAAAAAAAACGGGCGGGCACGCCGCCCGCCGCAAGCCAAACAACACCTAACCCGACGAAAGCCGCCGCCGTCGTCCAGCGGGACACGGACACGCCTAGCGCAAGGGCGCCGAACAGCGCGACGATTCGAAGGCGAGGGTCCCGTATGGAGGCGAGCGCCGTCATTGAGACGACCGGCGCGCCAGCACCCGGCCGAGCCCCCAGAACGCCGCGAACGTCAGCGCCACGCCGACGACGCCCGCAAGGCTGGCGGAAAGCCAAGAATCGATGCCGGGCACCGTGTAGTCGGGCAGCGGCGAAGCGAGCACGCTCGTCGCTCCTTCGATGTACCCGGTCTCCTCGCCGGCCTTCTCGAACCCGTCCGGATGCGACGAGGCGAATAGCGAGACGACTCCCGCCAACACGAAGGAGACGGCTAACCATGCCAGAACGCGTTTCTTCATGCGCTCATCCCCTCCTTCGCCGCGAAATGGAACGACGAACGCAGCGCGAACGGCAGCACGACCGCCGTGATGAGCCCTTCGCCGACGCCGATGATAGCATGCCAGAACAGCAGCGCGGACGCTGCCGGAACGAAGCCGATGACGCCGGACAGCGCGAGCAGACCCGCGCCGCACAGCGCGACGCAGACGACCGACAGCCACGCGCTGATAAAGCCGGAGGCGGCCATCGGCACGCGCAGTCCGCGCAGCAGCCGATGCGCGAGGGCGGCGACCGCCGGAGCCAGGATGCCCATGAGCAGCACGTTCGCGCCGAGCGCCGTGACGCCCCCGTCCTGGAAGACGAACGCCTGTATGGCCACCACCGTCGTCATGATGAGCGTCGCCGGCCAGAAGCCGAATAATATCGCGCACAGCGCGCCGCCGATCAAATGACCGGACGCCGCCGCCCCGAGCAGCGGGAAATTGATCATTTGCGAAGCGAATACGAACGCCGCCATGGCGCCCATGACCGGAACCGTCCGGTGATCGAGCTTCGTGCGGGAATACCGCACGCCGCGGGCGAGCGCGACCGCGGATACGACCGCCGAGGCCCCCCACACCGCAGGACTTAAAATGCCGTCAGGAATATGCATTGCTTCTCTCCACACCTTTCCGCCGAATCGTGTTACGAATCGTTAAAATTGTAGCACAATCCGGACAGGAAAACCTGACATCCGAAAATTTTTTAATGCGAATGGCCGTGTTCGCCGTCGTGCGCCGACGTCTCGATATGGCTTACCGACAGCTCCGCGTACGTCACCCCGCGCAGCACCCGAATCGCTTCGTTCAACTGGCGCAGCCGGCCGTAGGCGCCCTTCACCACGACGATTTCGAGACATTGGTCGTGATTCAGATGCACGTGCATCGTGGAGACGATGTCGTGATGGTAATCGTGCTGCAGCTCCGTCAGCTGCTGCGACAAGTCCGACACATGGTGGTCGTAGACAATGACGACCGTGCCCGCCACCGCCGCGGTCGGCGCCAGCCGATCCGTCTGCAGCAGCTCCTTGCGCACTAAGTCCCGAATCGCCTCGGACCGGTTGCCGTACCCCCGCTCCGCGATGACCCGGTCGAATTGCTCGACCAACTCTTGGGGCATCGACACGCCGAACCGGACGAGCTCCTTCTCTTTCATGTCCGCACCGCCGTTCATGGTATGATTGGTATGCAGATTGTACCACGATTCGAAGGCGGAGGGGTATCCGGTGACGCTGCGATTTTCGACGCTGTCCGTTTGGGACGAGCGAGCTTGGAAACAGGTCGAGCCGATCTTCGACGAGGCGTTCCCGCCGCAAGGCCGCAAGACGGCCCGCATGGTGAGGAAAATCGTCGAAACGTCGGCCGGCTTTTTGCATATCGGCTTAGAGAACGACCGCCCCGTCGCTATGGCGGTAACCGGGAAGCTGCCGGAGCTGAACGCGCTGCTCATCGACTACATCGCTGTGGCGTCCGCGGCTCAATCCCGCGGCATCGGCTCGGCCATGACGGCCTTCCTGGCCGACGAGGCGTCCTCGCGCGGTTATGGGGCGCTCGTCATCGAAATCGAAGCGGACGTTACGGCCGAGAATGCGGCGCGCGAACGGTTTTGGACGTCCGCCGGCTTCGTCCGTACCGACTACGTGCACGCGTACCGGTGGGTGCCCGAGCCGTACCGCGCGCTGTACAAGGAGCTGCGCCCGGACGCGGCGCTGCCGCACGACGGGGAGGCGCTGTTCCGGTCCATTACGTCCTTCCACGGGAACATTTGGCGCGGCTGAACACGACCGTTCGCAGCAGGACGTAATGCAGCCCCGTGTACAGCACGCTCCCGGCGATCGCCGCCGTTTGGTCGGCGGTCAGCGGCGCCGCCGCGGCTCCGGCCAGCGCCGCGCGAGCGCCCGGATACGCGGCGAGGTAGCACAGCAGGCTGACCGCCGCGAACCGCGCCGCCGCGCCGGCCGTCCCGCCGGTGTGCCGGAACGTGAACCGGCGGTTGAGCGCGAAGCTGACGCACAGCCCTGCGAGCGTGCCGGCGAACGTCGCTGGCGCGTACGGAACGCCGAGCGCCAGCGACGAAAACATGACGGCGTAGCCGACCGCCGTGTTGGCGACGCCGACGAGCAGAAATCGGCCGAACGAACCCATCGCGCGTCAAGCCGTCCTTGACGCCGCGCGCCGCCGCCGTTTCGCCGCCGCCGCGGCCGTTCGCGCGAGCACGGCGGCAAGCAGCGCCGCCCCCGTCGCCGCCATGAAGTCGAAGGCCGCATTATATAGAAACAAGTGCTTCGCGAGATCGGCGTCGCCGTCGCCGAGGATCGGCGTGACGTAGGCGATCGCGGCGACGCACGGAACCGCCAGCAGCGGCGCGCGGCATGCGGGATCGAGGCCCGCCCGCGCGCACGCCCGGCGGCTCGACGCCAGCGCCGCGTACGCGAGCGCGACCGCCGCGGCGAACGGCGCGCTCGCCGGCACGTTCGCGCGCTTCCACTCGCTCCACCACGCCCCCTCCAGATGAACGGCGCCGGCCGGCTTCCCCGCTTCCTTCGCGTAGCTGCCCACGTAATAGGGCCGGATCGTCGTGCTGTGCTCCGCCGCCCGCGCGAGCCGCTCCACGAACCGCAGCGGATTCGCCGCATAATATCGGAGAACGTCGCCGTGACCGATCCGGTCGTAAAATAAAGCGGTAAGGCGCGGAGAGCTTTGCGGAATCGCCGTCCCCGCCTCGAAATAGTTCGTGCCGGCGAGCGGCGCGAGCTCCTCCGGCAGCCCCAGCTCCCGCAGGTCGGCGGCGACGTCGTCCGAATGCTTCAGAATGCCGTAAAACACCGTCTGATATAAATTGATCCGCTTCAGCTCCTTCGGCGCCGCGGCATACATCGCCGCGCCGGCGAGCAGCACGGCCGCCGCCGCGGCCAGCGCCGCCCGGCGCCCGCGCGTTCCCGCCGGGCGCGGCGCCAGCAGCGGCAGCGCCGCGAACGCCGCCGCCAGCGGAGCGTTCTGCGCCTTCGCCCCGATGCACAGGATTGCCGCCGCGGCGAACAGCGTGAGCGCCGTCCGGCTCCCCCGCCGCGCGTGCAGCGCGAAGCCGATCGCGAACAGGAAGCCGAGCAGCGATGCCGGCTCTCCGTACAGCGAATGGAAATAGGCGACGTAACCGACATCCGTGAAAAGGAACGCAAGCGCAGCCGCGATCGCCAGCCGCAGCGGCCGCGCCGCCGAGAGCCCGGTGTAAATGACGGAGATCGCTGCGGCGAGGCATACCCCGTACACCGCGCCCAGCGCCGCGATCCGGAACGCATCGCCGCCGAACAGCGCCGCGTTCACGACCTTGGCCGCGAACAAAAACAACAAATGCGTGGACGGATAGCCGCCGAAGCCCCAAGGGACGTTCGCGTATTCGAAAATCGCGTAGCCGAAATATTTGTCCGCGTATGCCGCGGCGCCGCTCGGGTACCCAATGCCCGCCGTCGCCATGACGCGCTCGAAATCGCCGTTGTTCGCCATGCCGATCATCGGCTCGTGCGCGATGCCGAGATAGATGCGCAGCAGGCAAAATGCCGCGAGCGCGGCGAGCGCCGCCGCCTCCGTTCTGGTTTTCATCCGCCGTCTTCCTTTCGTTCGTTCCTTCCTTCCTCTCAGCATCGTCCAAACGGGCCGCCGTTACACCTGACGCGTCCTTTTCTGACGGACAATGTTCTTCTAGGCGCGGCTGGGCATATGGTATCCCATCTTGGAATTGGAGAGTGAACTATTGTGAACATGAATCCGGGGCACGTCAAATATTTAGCATGGCACGAAACGCTGGAGCTGCATGAGCTGGTGGCGTTCCAAACCGGGCAGCTCGTCGCCTTCAAAAAGAAGCTGCCGTCGCTCGACGATCCGGCGCTGCGCGCCCTGTACGTCGAAAGCATCGCCGCGCTCGAAATGAATCTCCGCGAGCTGCTCGCGTTCTATCCGAAGGCGCCGGTTTTCGCGCGCAAAGACGAGCCGGAGCTGCCCGCCGTGGAGTCCGCCCAGCTGCTCGGCGTCGTCAAGACGGCCGTCCGCAACTACGCGATCGCCATTACGGAGACGGCGACGCCCGAGCTTCGCGCGGTGCTCCTGAAGCACCTGACGGCCGCCATCGCGCTGCATGCGAAGGTGTTCCAGTTTATGCTCGAACGCGGCTACTATCCCGCTTACAACCTCGATCAGCTGCTGGCGGGCGACGTGAAGAACGCGCACGCGGCGTTGTCGCTGTAACGATCGGCCGTACCCTTCCCGGTCCTGCGGCGGCCACGTAGTCGGAGAAACTCCGACTATTCGCGCCAGCCCGGCCCCCAGCGGCCTTGTAGTCGGAGAAACTCCGACTATTCGCGCCTGCCCGGCCTCCGGCGGCCATGTAGTCGGAGAAACTCCGACTACTCGCCCCAGCCTGCCGCCGACAATACAAAACCCGTCGAGGAAAATCCTCGACGGGTTCGCGCGCGGCAGCCCACTAGGCCTTACAGCTTCGCGCCTTCCTTCACTTCTTTCACCATTTCCGGAACGGAGACGAGACCGCCGCCGGATACGTACCAAAAGCTCGGATCCAAATAAATAATGTTTCCGTCCTGATACGCCTTCGTGTTTTTCACGAGCTCGTTCTCCATCAGCGCGCTCGCCGGCGCCGCGCCTTCCGCCGCGACGACCGCGTTGCGGTCGACGACGAACAAATAGTCCGGGTTCTTCTCGACGATGTACTCGAACGTGACGCTCATGCCGTGCGTCGACACTTCGATGTTCGGATCGACCGGCGCGAAGCCGAACACGTCGTGGATGATGCCGAAGCGCGAGCCGGTGCCGTATGCGCTCAGGTTGCCTTCGTTCGTCAGAACGATCAGCGCGTTCTTGCCGGATGCGGTTACCGCCGCGTTCAGCTCGGCGATTCTCTTCTCGACGGCCGTCAGTTCCGCCGCGACCTCGTCTTCTTTGCCGAAAATTTGGCCGAGCGTCGTGACGTTGGACTTGAACGACTCCATATAGTTCTTGCTGTCCACCCCGACGAATACGGTCGGAGCGAGCTTGCTCAATTCTTCATAGTGCGCGTTCTGGCGTCCGGAGATCAAAATAAGGTCCGGATCGATTTCCGCGATTTTCTCGAAGTCCGGCTCCTGCAGGCTGCCGACGTTGGCATAGTCGCTCCCGGCGTATTTCTCGAGATACTTCGGCACCGAGCCGGATTGCGGAACGCCCGCGACCGGAACGCCGAGTTTATCAAGCGTGTCGAGCGTGCCCCAATCGAATACGATGACCTTCGCCGGGTTGACCGGCACGACCGTTTCGCCCAGCTGATGCGTGACCGTAATTTCCGCGGCAGCCGCCGGCTCTTCCGCAGTACCCGCCTCGCTCTCCGCCGCAGTCGGCTCCTCCGCCTGCGCTTCGACCGCCGCCGGCGCCGCCGCGCCGCTCCCCGCATCGTTCCCGCCGCCGCAAGCCGCAAGCAGCAGCATGAACGCCAATAGCACCGCCAATCCCGTCATTTTCTTCATAACCAACCACTCCTTATAACGAATTAAAATATACCGCGATCCGATTGCCCTGAATCGTCTCGATCGGAATGTCCATGTCGTAAATGTCGCGCAGCGCATCCGTCCGGATGATCTCCGCAGGCGTCCCCTCGCGCGCGACGCGCCCGTCCTTGAGCGCGACGATCCGGTCCGAATAACACGACGCGAAGTTGATGTCGTGCAGCACGACGACGACCGTTTTGCCGAGGTCGGCGACGAGCCGGCGCAGCACCCTCATGATCTGTACGGAATGCTTCATATCGAGGTTGTTCAACGGCTCGTCGAGCAGCACCGTCTCCGTATTTTGCGCGATGACCATCGCGATGAACGCCCGCTGGTTTTGCCCGCCGCTGAGCTGATCCAAATACCGATCCTGCAAATTCTCCAGGTCCATATACCGAATCGCCTCGTCGACGAACGTCCAATCGTCCTTGGTCAACCGGCCTTGCGAATACGGGAACCGGCCGAAGCTGACGAGCTCGCGCACGGTCAGCCGAACGTTAATATGATTCGACTGCTTCAGGATCGACACTTTCTTCGCGAGCTCGGTGCTGTCCCAGCGCCGGACGTCCTTCCCTTCGACGAGCACCTCGCCGCCGTCCGGCGGGAGCAGGCGGGCGATGACGGAAAGCAGCGTGCTTTTGCCCGCCCCGTTCGGACCGATGAAGGACGTCAGCGTCCCCCGCTCGATCTCGAGCGACACGGGGCCCAAAACCGTCTTGCCTCCGTACGTTTTCGTCACGTTGTTCACGACTACCACGAGCGATTCTCCTTTAACAGCAAATACAAGAAATAGATCCCGCCGGCGAAATTGACGATGACGCTGACCGTCGTCGCGAAGGTGAACACCCGCTCGACGAGGAGCTGTCCCCCGACGAGCGCGATGACCCCGAGCAGCATCGAGGCCGGCAGCAAATGCCGGTGCCGGTGCGTGCGCATGAACTGCACCGCCAAATTCGCGATCAAGAGACCGAGGAAGGTGATCGGCCCGACGAGCGCGGTCGACAGCGAGATCAGCACCGCGATGACGGCGAGCAGCTTTTTAATGAGCGCTTCGTAATCGACGCCGAGGTTGATCGCCTGCTCCCGGCCGAGAGACATCGCGTCCAGGTACGGGATCAGCCGCAAGCTGTACAAGCCCGCCGCGGCGAACAGCGCGAAGGACAGCCACAACAAGTCCGTGTCGATATTGTTGAAGCTCGCGAACATGCGGCCTTGCAGGACCAGGAATTCGTTCGGGTCGATCAAGACCTGCATGAACGTCGTGAGGCTGCCGAACAAGGTTCCCATGACGACGCCGACCAGCAGCAGGAAGTAGATATGACGGCCGGGTCTCCGAAACAAGAGCTGATAGAGCAGCACCGAGAAGCCGATCATGGCGGCGACGGAAATCCCGAAGTTGAGCGCTTTGTTCATGGACGCGACGCTGACCGAGCCGTAGGCGAAAATGATGAACGTCTGCACGAGCACGTACATCGAATCGAGACCGATAATGTTCGGCGTCAAAATCCGGTTGTTCGTCATCGTCTGGAACGCCGTCGTCGCGAAGCCGATCGCCGCGCCCGTCAGCGCGATGGCCAAAATTTTGTACGCCCGCCGGGGCAGCACGTATTCCCAATTGCCCCCGAGCTTCACGAACAAGAAGACGCCGATGAGCGCGAGCGCCGCCGCCGTCAGCGCCCCGAGCTTGAATTTAACGCTCATAATGCCCTTCTCCTGAAGATGAAGTATAAGAAAAATCCGCTGCCGATGACGCCCACCGTCAGCCCGATCGGAATTTCGTACGGGTAAATGACGAGCCGCCCCAGCACGTCGCACGCCAGCAGGAACACCGCCCCGAAGAGCGCCGTCGACGTGAGGCTTTTCCGCAAATGATCCCCCCGGTACATCGTCACGAGATTCGGAACGATCAATCCGAGGAACGGAATGATGCCGACGGTCAGCAGCACGACGGCGGAAATCAAAGCGACGAGCACGAGGCCGACGTTCACGACCCGCCGGTAATTGAGGCCGAGATTGAGCGCGAACGTCTCGCCCATGCCGGCGACCGTAAACCGGTTGGCGTATACATACGCCGCGACGAGCACCGGCACGCTCAAGTACAAGAGCTCGTAGCTGCCGCGCATAACCAGGGAGAAATCGCCCTGCAGCCAAGCGGACACGTTCTGGATCAATTCGTACTTGTACGCGACGAAGGTCGTCGCGGACCCGAGAATGCTGCCGAACATCAGACCCACCAGCGGAATGAACACCGAATCCTTGTATTTCACCCGGTCGAGCAAGCTCATGAACAGGAACGTGCCCGCCAGCGCGAAGGCGAAGGCGACGAGCAGCTTCGCCATCGGCGCGGCTCCGGCGAACAGCAGGATCGACACGAGCACGCCGAGTCTGGCGGCTTCGTCCGTTCCCGCGGTCGTCGGCGACACGAACTTGTTGCGCGTAAGCTGCTGCATGATGAGCCCGGCGATGCTCATGCTCATGCCGGCGATGATAATGCTCGCGAGCCTCGGCAGCCGGCTGGCGAACAAGATTTGCTTCTGCAGGTCGGTCATCGAGAGCAAATCCTTCGGCGTCAATGATGTGACGCCTACGAACACCGAGGCGGCGGATAAGACGATCAGCGCGGGCAGTAAGTAACGTGTCTTCATGACGGCGTCACTCGCCGATGACGGTAAGCAGCCGCTCCGCGGGAATTCTCGGCTGCGCGGGTGGCACCGCCGCGGGATAGCCGACGTGCAGGCTGCCGACGATTTTCTCGCCGGGCTGCGCGCCTACGGCTTCCCGGAAGCCGCTCTGGTGAAGCAGACCGTATGTTTCCCATACGGTGCCGAGCCCGCGCTCCCAAGCCAGCAGAGCGAAATTATGGATGACGCAGCTCGTCGCCGCGTAATCTTCTTCGCGTACGGTCAGCTGCGTGTCCTCGCGCATAAGAACGACGACGAACATCGGCACGGCCATCAACTTCTTGTAGAAAAATTCGCCGAGTTCTTTTGCTTTGACGGGATCCTTCTCCCGCTTCTCGTTGACCGCCCGAGCTACCTCCGCGATGCGCTCGCGCCCCCTCCCGTGCACGACGACGAACCGCCACGGCTGCGTCAGCTTATGATTCGGCGCCCATACCGCCGTGTCCAGAAGCTCCTTGACCAGCTCCAAGGGCACCGGCCGATCCTGTTGGAACTTATGTACCGATCGGCGTTCTCGAATGACTTCCGACAATCTCATAAGGTCCCCCTCTATCCATGCGGCATTTCCCGCAACGACGAAACTGATAATCATTATCAATAACTACTTTTCCTATTCTACATAAAAGCGACATGCGCGGAATGGACATTTCTCATTTTTCGGATGGATTTTTTAAAATGTCGCCTCGCAGCAGCTGATTGACGGTCTGATCCAGCAGACGTTCGTAGAAGGCCGCGTTGTACAACGACGGATCGGAATGGCGGAGCAGCAGGCACGCCGTAGGGCCGGATTTCAGCTCTCTCCAGCGGCTGGCGAGCCGGTATCCGTACGACTCCGGCAGCGAATCCGGGATCAGCAGCAGAATGTTGTCGCAGGGCAGCGCCGCGATCTCCTCGAGCCGCTCCGCGTCGAGGAAGCCGATGCCGAGCGCCGCCGGCGGCGGGGCGAAGCCCAATTCCGCGTAAAACAAGTCGCTCATCTTCTTGCGCCGGTTCCCGAACACGCGGAAGCCTCCGGCGTAAGCGCCGACGAGCAGAAACGGCGCCCCTTCGAGCGATTTGCGCACGTGGGCCCGCGCGTTCGCCGCTTTCGTCTCGAACAGCGACAGCCACCGTTCCGCGACGCCGGGCAGCTCGAGCGTCCCCGCGATGCGGCGCAGCCTTTCTTTCCAAGAGAGCGCCCCCGGCCCTTTCCACACGATCATCTCGACCGGCGCGATGCGGCGCAGCTCGTCGTACAGCTCGCCCGGCACCGGATGGGTAAAAATAATATCCGGCTCCGCGGCCCTAAGGCGCGGGAGCAGCTCCTCGGGCCGTTCCGTCCACCCTCTCGGGGGTGCGAACGCAGGCGTAATGCCGAGCGCCGAGAAGTCCCCGAGGAAGACGGGACATAAGTTGGCGATGCGCCGGTTCGCGCGAAGGACGTATTCGGAAGGCGACACGGCCATATGCTTCTTGAACAGCCGGCTGAAATACAGCTCGTCCGCGTATCCGACCGAATGCGCGACTTCCATGATCGAAGCGGGCGCGTTCGACAGCCGCGCGAGCGAGGCGTTCAGCCGCACGGCGGTCAGCCATTTGTGCGGGCTGAAGCCGGTCTGCTCGCGGAACGCTTGGTGGAACCGGGTCGGACTCGCGCCGGACAGCCGCGCCAGCTCTTCCATGTCGAGCGGTTCGTCGTACCGCTCGAGCATCGCTCGCCGAGCCTCTTCGACCCAGCGGCGGAGCGGATCCGCGGCGCCCGACGCCGACCGGATGGCCGCGACCGAGGCGGCCGCGACGGCGTACAAATGCGACTGCAGATCGAGCCGCGCCTCGAGCCGCAGCGACTCGAAGCGCGCCGTCCCCGCCGCCTCGAACGCATCCGCGATCGCCTGCGAGCGGGGCATCCGGAACGTGCGCGGCGCGGCGCGGTCCGGCCAGGGCGGCACCTCCTCCGCCGACCGGAAGCGAATCAAGACGATCTCCGCGGCTGCGGGGCCGGGATTATGCAGCGCAAGCGTTCGGAACGCCGGCACGAAAAACCAATCCCCCGCCGACGCGGGAAAGTCCGCAGCCTCGTCTTCCATCGTCGCCGACACGCGTTCCCGCTTCACGTAGCCGAACCGCAGCGCTTCCTCGCCGGCGACGTCCGCCCGCGCCCCTCCCGCGATGCGGACGACCGTCGTATCTATGTAAGTGAGCATTTTCACGTTCACATCCTTTCCCGCCCATTATTCTATTTGAAAATGATTATCATCGTCAAACGGGTCGGCGCACAGCCGCCTGAATAGAAAAATAGCGGAGGTCGACCGGCAGCAAACCGGCTCCTCCGCTATTTTCCGCTACTTGTACTTCTTCCAATCCATCGAACTGTTGTTCAGCAAATGCTCGAAGTCGTTCTCGAGCCGCTTCTGCTCCTGCTTGCGGCGTTCCTCCGCCTCGACGCGCTGACGCTCTCGCTCCCGCGCTTCCTGCGCTTTCAGCTCCTCGGCCTGCGCCTTGAGCTTCGCGAGCACGTCCGCGCCGAGCGCGTCCTTCAGCGTAAGCCCCTTCTCCTGCGAAGCCGCGGCGGCCTTCGTCTCGCCGGCCTTCGCCCCGAACGAGGAACCGCCCGCTTTTCGTTTCCCCATGAACCATCACCCGTTAACGATCATACCACCGTTCACGTGCAAAATCTGCCCCGTCATGTACGAAGAATCGTCGCACGCCAAAAATACGTAGCTCGGCGCGAGCTCCTCCGGCTGTCCCGCGCGGTGCATCGGCGTCGTCGCGCCGAACTTCGACACCTGCTCCTCGTTGAAGGTCGAGGGGATGAGCGGCGTCCAAATCGGTCCCGGAGCCACGCCGTTGACCCGGATACCTCGGCCGACGAGCTGCAGCGCGAGCGAGCGCGTGAACGTGACGATCGCGCCCTTCGTCGCCGAGTAGTCGAGCAGCAGCTCGTTCCCGTGATACGCCGTAACCGAAGCCGTATTGACGACGGCCGAGCCCGGCTTCATATGAGCGAGAGCCGCCTTCGTCAGGTAAAACATGCCGAATACGTTCGTGCGGAACGTTCGCTCCAGCTGCTCGGCGGTAATCGCCTCGATACTGTTCTGCGGGTGCTGCTCCGCCGCGTTGTTGACGAGAATGTCCAGCCCGTCGAGCTCCCGCGCCGCCCGTTCGACCGCCTCCCGGCAGAACGCCTCGTCCCCGATATCGCCCGGAAGAAGCAGGCAGCGTCTTCCCTCCTGCTCCACCTGCCGCTTCGTTTCCTCCGCGTCGGCATGCTCGTCGAGGTACACGATGGCCACGTCCGCGCCCTCTTTCGCGTAGGTGACCGCGACCGCCCTCCCGATGCCGCTGTCGCCCCCGGTGATGAGAGCGGTTTTGCCCAGCAACTTGCCGGCGGCCTTGTACGCCCGGTCCTCGAACGCGGGACGCGGATGCATCGCGCTTTCCAGGCCCGGCTGACGATCCTGGTGCTGCGGGGGAAACGTCGTCTTCGGAGGCTGAGCCGTCGTTGTAGCCATGATCGAATCGACTTCCTTCCTTGTCGAAAATGCATTCCGCGTTAGTATGTCCGTCCGGTGCGGCGTTATGTTCATCGACACCATTCGCCCTAAAACGACATATTCCATATAAATTTCGTTTACACTAGCACCGGCTCGCCATATAATTGCCTTTATCAAATTAACTAGTGACTTCGGCTAGGACAAGGATGTGCACCCGTGAGCAAACCCCCGATATCGCCTTGCGAGGGCTCGAATTTCGAGTCCTTGTTCCGATACAATTTGGACGCCGTGTTTATTCTGGACGCCGAAGGCCGATTCGCGGACGCGAACGAGGCGGGCGAGCAGCTGCTCGGCTGCGGCAAAGCCCAGCTCCTCGGGCGAACGCTGTTCGAGGTCGTCGCCGCCCCGTACACGGACATCGTGCGCTCCGGCTTTCAGTCCGCCCTTCGGAAAGAAGCGTCCCGGACGATGGATGCCAACATCGTCCGCCCGGACGGCGGCACGGCGGAAATTACGATCGTCGCGATGCCGCTGAGCACGGACGTCCCGGGCGCGCTCGTCATCGCGAAAGATAAAACGCTGCAAAATCAAGCGCTCCGTCTCGTCGCCGGCCAAAACCAAGTGCTCGAGATGATCGCGACGACGCAAAACCTCGACGCGATCCTCCATCAGATGATTACATTGATCGAAGAGCAGTCCGGCGCGTATTGTTCGGTGCTGCTGCTGGATAAAACGACAGGAAAACTGAACTTGAAGGCGGCCCCGAGCATGCCGGAGGAGTTCAACCGAAACTTGGTTGATATTCCCGTCGGATTGCGTCACGGTTCGTGCGGCACGTCGGCGTATCTCAAGTCCCCCGTCATCGTGGACGATATCGACACGGACGAGCGGTGGGAAGACTATCGCCAGCTTACGGCGCCGTACGGGTTCAAGGCGTGCTGGTCGGTGCCGATTATGCAGGACCAGGAAGTCGTCGGCACGTTCGCGATGTATTACAAGGAAAAGCGGTCTCCGAGCAAGGGAGCGCTCAACATGCTCGAACGCGCAGGCGCGCTGGCCGGGCTCGCGATCGAGCGGCAGCGCCAAGACGACACGATCCGGCGCCTGGCGTTCCGGGACGCGTTGACCGGTCTTGCGAACCGGCGGCTGCTCGAAGATTCGCTCGACGAGGCCATTCGCAGCGCCGAAGCGAACGACACCGTCGTTGCACTCCTATTCCTCGATCTCGACCGCTTCAAAATCGTGAACGACTCCATGGGGCATCGTTTCGGGGACTTGCTGCTCCGCCAAGTGTCCGAGCGGCTCCTCGAGACGGCCGGCGAGTTCGGCGTCATCGCCCGGCAGGGCGGCGACGAATTCGTGCTGCTGCTCGCCGGCGCCGACGAGGCGGAGGCGATCCGCACCGCGGAAAACATCGTGACGGCCTTCCAGACGCCGTTCTACGTCAACCACCAAGAGCTGTTCGTCACGCCCAGCATCGGCATCAGCGTGTTCCCGACCCACGGCCGGGACCCGCAGACGCTGCTGAAAAACGCGGATTACGCGATGTATCAGGCGAAACAGAGCGGCCGCAACGGCTACCGGCTGTTCGATCCGGAGCTGCAGAAGAAAGCCGAGAAGCAGCTTGAAACGGAAAACCATTTGCGGCGCGCGCTGGGCCGCGGCGAGCTGCATTTGCTGTATCAGCCGCAAGTCGACATCCGGACGGGACGGATCATCGGCGTCGAAGCGCTCATCCGTTGGCATCACACATCTTGGGGGCTCATCTCCCCCGCCGCATTCATCCCGCTCGCCGAGGAGACAGGGCTCATTTTGCCGATCGGGGATTGGGTGCTCAACGAAGCGTGCCGCCAAGCGAAGGCGTGGCTCGACGAAGGGCTTCCGCCGATGACGATGTCCGTCAACATCTCGGCGCGGCAATTCCAGCAGCCCGATTTCGCGGCGACCGTGGAAGCGGCGCTCCGATCGAGCGGACTCCCGCCTCATTGGCTCGAGGTGGAACTGACGGAAAGCTACATGATGGATAAGGCGCTGTCGTCCGCCGTCATCCAGCGGCTGAAGCAGCTCGGCGTCGGCGTCGCGATCGACGACTTCGGCACCGGGTACAGTTCGCTGCATTACCTGAAGCACCTCGCGATCGACCGGCTCAAAATCGATCAGTCGTTCGTTCGGGATTTGCTCGTGGATCAGAACGACCGCGACATCGTGAAGGCGATCCTGACGATGTCGCATAGCCTTGGCATCCAAGCGATCGCCGAAGGGGTCGAACTGCGGGAGCAGGCCGATTTTCTCCGGAACAACGGCTGCGCCCAAGCCCAAGGGTACCTGTTCGCGCACCCGCTGCCCGCGAGGGCGATTCCGGAGCGCGTTCGCGCCGCCGGCGCCGCCGAATAAGATGTTTTGCGCTCAAAATAAGCGCCGCTTCTTCCGCCTTCCGGCGGGAGGGGCGGCGCTTTCGTTCGTCCTGCGCGCGTCACAGAGGCAAAGCGACTTCGCCCGCGCACGCGACTTGCTCGACGTCGGCCTCGGCGGCGATGAGCCGAAGCAGCGCGCGGTTTTGCGCCCGGCTCGCCACGAGCTGCAGCGCGACGGCGTCGTCCCGCACGTCGAGCACCTCGCACGGGAACGACTCCGACCATTTCCGCAGCCGCTGCGCCCGTTCCTCCCCCGGCGCGAGACGGACGCGGACCAGCATATACTGCCGGGATACTGCCGGCCGGTCGAGCACGCGGACCTCGTATACGTCCACCAGCTTCTCCAGCTGCCGCACGATTTGGTCCACCCCGCGGCCCTCGTCCGGCGTCACGATCGTCATGCGCGCGCAGCCCGGCTGCTCGCATTCGCCCACCGCGATGCTATCGATATTGAAGCCGCGCCGGCCGAACAAGCCTGCGACGCGCTGCAGGACGCCGGGGTGGTCGGCGACGAGCAGCGACAGCGTCTTCCGATTTTTCATATCCCGCCGCCTCCCCCCAAAATCATTTCGTGCAGCGCGCGGCCCTGCGGCACCATCGGATACACCATCTCGTCGCGGTCGACGACGAAGTCGACGAGCGCCGGCCCCGGCGTCTCCAAGGCGTCCCGCCAGACGCGCTCCGCCTCCTCCTTCGTCTCCGCCCGGAAGCCGCGCACGCCGTACGCTTCCGCCAGCTTGACGAAATCCGGGCTCCCCGACAAATCGATGTGGCTGTACCGCTCGTCGTAAATGAGCTTCTGCCACTGCCGGATCATGCCGAGCGTCCGGTTGTTGATGACGGCGATTTTGACCGGCAGCCGATGGATCGCGCAGACGGCGAGCTCTTGGGCGCACATCTGCATTCCCCCGTCCCCGTTAACGGAGACGACGACGCGGTCCGGGTTGCCGATCTGCGCGCCGATCGCGGCCGGGAAGCCGAACCCCATCGCGCCGAGTCCGCCCGACGTCAGCAGCGATCGCGGCCGCCGAAACCGGTAAAATTGCGCCGTCCACATCTGGTGCTGGCCGACGTCGGTCGTCACGATCGCCTCCCCGTTCGTCGTCCGGTCGATCAGCTCGATGACGTACTGCGGCTTCAGCCCGTCCCCGCTCCGGTCGTAGGCGAGCGGGAAGCGCGCCTTGCGCGAGGCGAGCTCCCGCACCCACGCGCCGCCGTCCGAACGGGGCTCCGTATGGCGGGCGAGCCACGCGAGCGCGCCGCGGGCGTCGCCTTCGACCGCGATCGCCGTCGGCACCAGCTTGCCGATTTCGGCCGGATCGATGTCGATATGGGCGACGGCCGCCTTCGGGGCGAACGCGTCGAGTTTCATCGTCACCCGGTCGTCGAACCGCGCCCCGACGGCGATCAGCAGATCGCACTCCTGCAGCGCCGTATTCGCCGCCACCGTGCCGTGCATGCCGGCCATGCCGAGCCACAGCGGGTGGTCCGCCGGGAAAGCGCCGAGCCCGAGCAGCGTCGCCGCGACGGGACACTGCGTCCGCTCGGCGAAGGCGGCGAGCTCCGCCGACGCGTCCGCGTGGATGACGCCCGCGCCCGCGAGCAGCGCCGGCCGCCGCGCCGTCCGCAGCCGCGCCGCCAAGCGCGCCGCCGCCTCTGCGTCGAAGCCGCTCGGCGCGCGATAGCCCGGAACGTCGACGCGATCCGGCAGCGCGAACTCGGCCTCGGCGGCCGACACATCCTTCGGGATGTCCACCAGCACGGGCCCCTTCCGGCCCGTCCCCGCGATATGGAACGCCTCCCGCAGCACTCTAGCGAGATCCTCCGCCCTTCGAACGTAATAACTGTGTTTCGTGATGGACTGCGTGATGCCGACGATATCGGCTTCCTGGAACGCGTCCGTCCCGGTAAACTCCGTGGCGACGTTGCCGGTAATGACGACGAGCGGAACCGAATCCGCGTACGCGGCCGCGATGCCCGTCACGAGGTTCGTGGCGCCGGGCCCCGACGTCGCGAGGCAGACTCCGGTTTTCCCCGTCGACCGGGCGTAGCCGTCCGCGGCGTGGATCGCGCCTTGCTCGTGACGCGTCAGCACGTGCCGAAACTCCGGATTGCCGTGCATGGCGTCGTACATATACAGCACCGCGCCGCCGGGATATCCGAAGACGGCGTCCACTCCTTCGGCCAGCAGCGTGCGGAGCAAAATTTCCGAGCCGCTGCATCGAATCGGCGCCGGCGGCGCCGAAGCGTTGCTCTCGATCATTGCGCATTCCTCCTCCATGTCGAACGACATCAACGTACCATGGAGGGCTGTGCAAGAAACTACTCTTTCGGTTACCCCGGTAGTATACTTATAGATAAAATTTTCGGGAAAAGGCTGCCGAGGTGACGAAGGTGTACGAACGACAAACAGAACGGATCGGGGATCGAATTGAAGCGCTGAGCGAGCGGCTGTTCGTCGGGCGCGGGGTCGAGCTCGCGGTGTTCTCCGCTTTCTTGGAGAGGGGGGCGCCCCGCCCCGAGCGCATCGTGAACGTATGCGGCGGCAGCGGCATAGGGAAAAGCTTCCTGCTCGACCGGTTTCGCAGGCTGGCGGCCGCCGCCGGACGGCCCGCGCTGACCGTCGATCTCCGGGAGGCCGGCCGCAGCGCGGAAGCCGCGGCGCGCCTCATCCTGGAGCGCTGCGGCGCCGCGGACGCGCCCGAGGGCGCGGACGCCGCCGGGCGATGCGCGGACGCGGTCAACGCCTTGGCGGCGCCGGACGGGCTCGTCTTGTTCCTCGATCCGTGCGACGACCTCGGCGGCATCGACCAATGGCTGCGGGAACGGTGGTTCCCGCAGCTCCGCGCGGACGTCTTGATCGTCATGGCGAGCCGGCGGCCGCTCCAAGGCCCTTGGGCGATCGATCCCGCGTGGCGGGCCTTGATCGTCCACCTTGAGCTGGGGCGCCTCTCGTACGACGACGTCCGCGAGTACGGCCGCCGCATCGGCGCGGCGGACGAGGCCGAGCTCGACGGCCTATGGGTCCGCTCGATGGGCCACCCGCTGGCGCTCGCGCTGATCGCCGCCGGAGCCGGCGGCCCGGCCGCCCGCCGGCTCGAGCTGCCCGAGCAATGGGACGCGCTCGTGCGCCATTGGACGGAGGAAGCGTCCGACCCGGAGCTCGCCGAGCTGCTGTCGGCCGCCGCCGTCGCCCGCCGCTTCGACCAGGAAGGGCTCGCCGCGCTGCGCGGCGCCGACGTACCGGACGCGCTGTTCGACCGGCTCGTGCAGCTGTCGTGCTTCCGGCGGACCGATCACGGGTGGGGCATGCACGACATGATCCGCGACGCGCTGCGCCGCAGCTTCCGCGCGCGCAAGCCGGACGCGTTCGAGAGGTGCCGCGCCCGCTGGATCGCCCACACGGTCGAACGGCTGGAGCGCAAACGGCGCGAAGGCCGGCCCGTCGCGCACGAAACCGCGGAGCTGCTCCAGTACGTCGGCAGCCCGGTGCTGCGGGCGCATTACCGGCATGCCGGCTTCTCGTCCGCTTATGTGGAGGACGCGACGCCGGCGACGGCCGCGGAGGCCGAAGCGTACATTCGGCGGCGGCGCGACACCGCGAAACCGGTCCGCATCCGCTGCGCCGATCCGGAAACCGGGACGCTGTACCGGTATAACCTTACGGCGGAGGAGAGCGCCATGCGCCTCCGCGGCGTGGAGCCGAGGCTCCTGCTCGCGCAGGACCCGAGAGCGCTGCGCCTCGTGCGCGACGAGAGCGGCGCCGTCGCCGGGCTGATCGCGGCCGTGCCGATCCACCGCGGGACCGTGCCTTATCTTCGGGAAGCGCCGATCAGCCGCGCCTATTTCGCCGCGCTTCCGCCGGAGCGTCTGCGCCTCCACTGCGCCGACCCCGATGCGCCGATCGGGTGGTACTTGCTGTCGGTCGACATGGACGACCCCGAGCGCGAGGACCGCCGCTCCGACATCGTGCATATCATGCTCGATTACGTCCTCGCCGGCGGCATCGTCGTCTCTTCGCCGCCCCCGCTGCCGCATTACGAGCAGTCGCACCGCAGCCTCGGCTTCGAGCCGGTCGCGGGCGCGGAGCACGAAGATTACGGCGGCGGCGCGCCGGCGATCACGTATGCGATCGACACCCGAGGGGAGAAGCTGGCGGAATGGCTTCGGCGCATGGTCGGCCCCGTCTCCCCGCCGGAGAACCCCGTCGCGGCGCCGTCGTTCGCGCTCACCCCGAAGGAGCGGGAGGTCGCGAAGCATTTGGCCGGCGGGGCGACCAATCAACAAATCGCCTCGCTGATGTTCATCAGCGAGGCGGCGGTCAAAAAACATATTCAGTCCATGCTCGGAAAAGCGGGCGTTCAGAACCGCACGCAGCTGGCGACGCGGCTCGCGGAATTCCTTTAGCCCGTTCGGCCGTCCGCGCGGAGGAGCGCCCCCCGCAGCGCGGCGCCGACGGCGAGGCCGAGCCCGGCGAACAGCATCGGCATCCATACCGGTCCGAGCAGCACGCCGAAGATGCGCAAGCTCGACGAATAGATGAGCCCGACGGTGCCGACGAACGCGCAGAGCACGAACGGCAGCGTGTCGTGGCGGCCTTGACCGCCGCCGGCGTCCCGGAACGCGTCCCAAATCCCGAACATGTAAACGCAAGGATAAAACATCAGCCACTGGTAATCTACTTCGCGAATCGCTCTTTCGATATCGCCTTGGAAACTCGCAATGATGGCCAGGTTCAAATTCGCCCCCGCATTGATCACGATCTCCAAAGCGATCAGCACTACGGCTTTGAGATATTTGCCGTTCAGAAACTGTCCGAAGCCGGGCAAAGCGATGCTCCACAGCAGCTTCTCATAGGGAGGGCTAATCTTATTCATTGCGGTCCTTCCTTACATCGTCGCCAAGCGCACGGGGCCTGCGGTACGTTGAGGGGTATGGGAGGCCGCGCGATGGAAAGAGCGGCCGGTAGAAGATATCGTTTGTAAATATCTGTTTCCTTATGCGCCCCTCATTCCAAATATGATCCGTTGCTGCTACGGTACTGTTTCGGCGACACGCCGAACGCCTTTTTGAATACGCGGTAAAAATACGTATAACTCGGAAAGCCCGACGTTTCCGCGATGACCTCGAGCGGCGTCTGCGTGTACAGCATCCGCTCCCTCGCCACTTTAAGCCGCACCTCCTGCGCGTATTGAATGATGCTTTTCCCGAAAAACTGTTTGTACAAATGAACCGCACGGGAAACGCTTACATTGCAGTGGCGCGCCAAATCCTTCAGCTGGAACAGCGTCGTCGCCCGCTCTTCGATATAATGCTTCATTCGGTACGCGAGGAACGCGTTGCCCTGCATCGGCCGCTGCTCGGAGCACAACCGATCCACCGTGAGGCATATGACCCGCATCATATAATCGAGCAGCGCCGGCGACTCGGGGCCGCCTCTCCGATGCTCCGCGATCAACTGCCGGCACAGCGGCACGAAGCCTTCGTCGAGCGGAATGCGCATCATCGTCGGGCGCCGCTTCTCCGCCCACCACGCGTCGACCCACGGCCCGCGGAAAAATATGAAATAATCGCCGCTCGCCACCGCTTTCTCCCCGCCCCGTTCTTCCTCTTGGATCAGCAGCTCGTAAGGCGTGTTCGGCGAAATCATGAGCAGATCGCCCGGATCGACCGGCGTCATTTTCCCGTCGATCCGGGTTCTGCACCGCCCTTCGGTTTGAAGGCGAAACAGATAATGCGTCTGAATGCCTTCCTTCGCCACGGTATGGAACGGTTTCGTATGATAAGAAAACGACGCCATCAACACTTCAACGTCCTGCATAGGGAACCTCCGTCGTACGGCCTTTTCCCTATTGTACCTCAGACGACAGCCAGATTGTTCATCTTTTCTCGCGATTGCCCGCAACATCCGCCGATAGAAGTTACAAGCTTTCCTGCGCGAACGGCACGCTTGCGGTGCGAACGCCGCCGCCGTCCTGCAAATACGCCTCAACCGCCGCTCTCGGCACGTACAGCCGCTCGTTCTTCAGCTCGAAGACGAACGCGATGCTTGACGCGCGCCCGTCGGCGCCGATCGCCCGTCCCGACTTCGTCCGGACGTTCCACTCCACCGTCGTGCCGCCGATGACGACTCTCGCCGTCTCCGCTTCGGCGTCCCAAGCGACGGCGGCTCCCGCTTCCCCGGCCCACGTCCGCAAGGGCACCCACGTGTCGTCCGGTCCCGCCCTCGAAGCGCCGGCTTCGACGAGCGCCAGCAGCCGCTCGTGCTCCTTCGCGTCCACGTTCCGGCTCCACTTCGGCTTGCCGACCCGGAACGCGATCGGCTTCACGTCCTCGGAGAGCGCCGCGAACCGGTAGCCTTTGTCCTTGAAATAACGAATGATGTCCGGCAGCGCCTTCACGCTCTCCTCGTGCCCCGCCCCGTCGTGCAGCAGCACGTTCATTTCGTGCGTTAGCTTCGCCCGCTTCACGTTCGCGACGATTTCGGCCGCCGGCACGCCTTTGCGCCTCGAATCGCCGGAGTCGACGTTCCAGTCGTGCACCGAATAGCCGGCCTTCTCCAAATAGTAGAAGTAGAAGGCGTCGAAATTCGACGCGGTGCCGCCGGGCGCCCGCAGCAGCGTCACCGGCTCCCCCGCGATGCGCTCCAAGATGTCGTCGGTCCGCTGCACCTGCTCCCAGAACGACGCGAAGCTGCCGTACAAGTTTTTATATGTATGATCGTACGTGTGATTCCCGAGGGCGTGACCCTCCCGGACGATGCGGCGCACCGTCTCTTCCTGCTGTTCGGCCAGCGAGCCGAGCACGAAGAAGGTGGCGGGAACCTCGTATTCTTTCAAAATATCGAGCACTTTCGGCGTCCACTTCGAGGGGCCGTCGTCGAACGTCAAATAGACGGTCGGCTGTTCCGGCGCGGCGTATTGCCGTTTCTCCCCGAGGTCTCCCCCGGTGCGATCCCCCGCGGCCAGCCGGGCGTACACCTCCCGCGGATCGGCCGCCTTCTCTTCTATCGGTTCCGAAGGGGCCGCTTGCGGCGGAACCGACGACTCGGCTGCCGCCGGCGGTTCCGCGCGCATCGGCGCGGCCGCGGGCGTCGGCGTCTCTTCCGGCGGCTGCGCGGCGCGAGCCTGCGGCGGCTCTTCCGCCGCGACCGCCTTCTCGACCGATACCGCGGCCGCCCCCGCCTTCTCCGACTCGACCGCCGCAGGCGCGATCGCCACATTCGAAGCCGCCAGCACGTCCGCCTCTTTGGCGGTCTGCGGCCACGTGAGCAGCAGCACCGCCGTCGTCGTCACCATCGCCAACCGTTTGCCCCAAGAACCTATCATGACGGAAACCCTCCCGAATCATTTCAACGATTTGGTAGAGTATATGTCCGCATGATAGGGTTTAGACTACGAATCTCGCATCAGCGCAGCGGCAGCCATTTCAACACGTCCTGAATTTTCGCGTCCCAATATTCCCAGTTGTGCTCGCCCGGCCCTTCCTCGTACGTGAAGTCCAACCCGGTCCGGCGGCAGGCGTCGCGGAACGTCACGTTCTCGCCGTACAAGAAATCTTCGGTCCCGCAGCATTGATACAGCTTCGGCTTCGGTCCCTCCGACCGGTCGACCTGCTGGAGCAGCCGGAGCAGATCGTCGCCCGACCCCGTCAATTCCCGCCCGCCGTACACGAGCTCGAACGTCGGCTTGATCCATTCCGACGCGCCGCGCACCATCGAAGCGATGTCGAGCGCCCCCGACAGGCTGGCCGCCGCCGCGATCCGGCCGGGATGCGTGAGCGCCCATTTCATCGCGCCGTAGCCGCCCATCGACAGCCCGGCCGCGAAATTGTCCTCGCGCTCCGCGGACAGCGGGAAGAACGAGCGCGCCAGCGCCGGCAGCTCCTCGCTGAGGAACGTCCAATACTTGCCGCCGTACGCCATATCCGAATAAAAGCTGCGGTGCACGTTCGGCATGACGATCGCAAGACCCAGCGAAGCGGCGTACCGCTCGATCGACGTGCGGCGCGTCCAAATCGTGTCGTCGTCCGACAGCCCATGGAGCAAATAAAGGGTCGGATACCGGTCTCTGTCGCTGCCGGCGCCGCTCATGCCGATCTGCGTGTACGTTCGCTGCGGCAGGATGACCGTCATCGAGGTGCTGAGCTGCAGCGCGTCCGAGAAGAAATTGCATCGCAATAAAGCCATAGGAATCGCCCTTTCGATTGCGAGGAATGGTTGCGCTTCCATTTTATCACGGGGAAAGGCTCAGGAGGAAACGCCTCCCGAACGCGCGGACGCAGCCGCGCCGCTCGCCGCCGCCTCCCGGTTCCACCGCGCGTGCGCGTAGTACAGCGCCGCGGCTCCCGCCGCCGCGGCGACCGCGACCCAAGCGACGGGCGGCAGCCCGCCGGCGTCGTACAGGCTGCCCATCGCATACGGGCCGACGACCCGCCCCGCGGCGCCGACGCCGCCGGTCACGCCCAAGTAGAACGGCGCATGCCCCCCGCCCCGCTCGGATAGGAACGACGGCACGGCCGGCGCGATCAGCATCTCCCCGAACGTCGCGAGAATCATTGCAAGCACCATGCCGGGGTAGTTCGGCAGGACGAGAAAACAAACGAAGCCCGCCGCATACAAAAGCGCGCTCGCCGTCATTTGTCCGTTATAGGAAGTAACGAGCGCGCGGCGGAGCCAGCCGACGAGCGGCTGTCCGACGAAAATGAGCACGCCGTTCAGCGTCCACAGCATGCCGTAAGCCGACTTCGCCATCCCCTCCGAGATGAGGAACGGCGATACGCCGGCGTTCCAAACGGAATTGCCCGCGTTGAGCAGGAGGCCTGCCAGCGCCATCAGCAGATAAATTCGCGTGTGCGCGAGCAGCGCGCGAACGCCGACCTCCTTCGCCCCGCCGCCCTTCCGCGGCATCGCGGCGGCAAGCGCGGACGCGTCGATCTTCCGGAGATACAGCCAGAAGAACAGCGCGAACGCGGCCGAAGTGACGCCGTTGCCGTAAAAGCTGAGCGAATACGAAATTTCAGCCAGAAATCCGCTGAGCGCCGTGCCGACCGCGACGCCGATGTTGCTTGCGACGTAGACGACGTTGAACATCTCCGCCCGGCGCTCCGGGAACCGGAAGCCGATGAACGATTGAATGGCGGGCGACGCCATCGCGTTGCACCATCCCGTGAACGCCAGCAGCGCGATGAACGCGGTCCAGTCCCGGCTGAACATCGGCAGCAGCAGCAAGCCCGCCGCATGCAGAGCGAGCGAACCGACGACGAGACGGCGAACGCCGAGGCGGTGATAAAGCGCGCCGCCGGCGAGCTGCCCGCCGATGCCGCCGATCGACTGCACGAGCAGCGCCAGCCCCGCGTCCGCCATGCTGCGTCCGAGCTCGTCGAAGACGAACATCGAGATAAGCGGCCACATGAGCGCGCTCCCCGTCGCGTTCACCAAGCTCGCCGTCAAAAACACTTTCATTTCTCTCGTCAAATTGCCGCCGATCGCCGCATTCATCATTGCGCCCGCATGCTCCATTCCGTAGATAACCACTGGTCAAATTATTACAAGTACAAGAAAGCATACCTCCCCCTTCGTTCCGGTGTCAATTCATGAACGTTCCCCGTCTTAGGCAGGCGGACCTGGCAAAGACGACTCGCTATATACATCAATGCCCGGCGCCGGCGGCGCCCTCGAGAACCGCGGCGACATCGGTCTCGTTCGTCACGGCGATGCGCCTGAGATACATCGGGTGGTCGCCGGGGCGAACGTAGCCGTCCTTCACGGTGAACGCCATCCGATAGCCCTCCTCCGCCAGCCGGTAGACGGCCCTGTAATTCGTTTCGCCGAACGGGTAAGCGAAATACGGCGTGTCGATGCCGGCTGCTTTCATGCGCCGTATATCCGGGGCGAGCCGGTCCGCGTCGGCCGCCGCGCTGATCACGAGGCCGCAATGCTGTTCGGTTTTGTAATGGAGATCGTAGGTGTGGCTGTGGAACTCGAAGACGTCGGCCGTCGACTCCATCTGCTCCCTCGACACGTAGCTACGCCCGAGCGGATCGAACGGCCCGTTCGTCTCCGGGACGTTGGCGCCTACGACGAACATCGAAGCTCGAAAACCGTATTTCTTCATGACGGGGTATGCGTAAGCGACGTTGTTTTCGTAGCCGTCATCGAACGTGAGGACGACGGTTTTGGCCGGCAGCGCCGCGAACCCGTGCACATAATCCTCGAGCTCCTGCAGCGACGCCGTGTAATAGCCGCGCTCGTGGAGGTATTTCATATCCTCCTCGAACGCTTCCGCATTCACGATCGACCGGTTGCGGGGCTCCTTGTTGTACCGGGACGGGGTAATGTAATGATACATGAGCACGGGGACGCTCGGGGCCGATATCCCGGCCTCGGCGGGCGGCGCGGTGCCGTTGCCCGCGAAGCCGGACGGAGGAAGCGGATGCGTCAGCGTGAACGCTTTCCGCTGCGCGATGTGCTGCGCCAAACAAGCTTTATAGCCTAATTCCGCCCTAGGGGCGGCCCAAGCGGCGGTCAACAGCGACAACGCCGCGGCGCAAACGATAACCGTCGTCTTTTTGAACATGTCCGTCACCAATCTCCCTCGCAAATGCATTCCGATACATAGACGAGTGGAGAGCGATTCTAGTTGCCATTAATAACTATGCCAGTAAAAATTTAATAATGCGATGCAATGCGCTTGCCGGCCCGTTCGCCGAGCTTTTGCAGCGGCACGCTGCAAATAATGAGCGCCGCCGCGGCGGCATCCGTCGGCGTAAGTCTCTCATTCAGCAGCAGCACGATAAATAATAGAGTGACGAACGGCGTAAAAAACGTAAAACTCGCGACCAACGAAGCGGACGAGTACTTCAGCGCCCGGAAATACAAAAAGAAGCCGAGCACGACGTTGCTCACGCTCAACCAGAGCACGCCGTACAGATCGCCGCTTCGCGGCACGACAAATCGGGAAGAGAGAAGCAGCGCCCCCGCCGACAGGACGAACGCGACCGCCGCGATCGCGAAAGTGCTGAGCATGAGATCCTGCCGATTTTTCTTGACGAGGTTCGTGAACAGCCCCCAACTGACCGCCGCCGCCACCGCGAAGGCGTCGCCCTCGATATCCGTGAAGGCGATGCTCCCGAGATTCCCCTCCGTCACGAGCAGCACGGTGCCCGCAGCCCCCATGAGAACCGACGCGGCCTTATATCGGTTCATTGTCTCTCCGTGAATCGGAATCGCTAACAGCACGATAAATATAGGGAATAAATAATTTAGCATAGAAGCTTCTACCGCCGGAATGCGCTCCAGCGATTTCAAATAGAAAAAATCATATAAGAACGTAAGCGCGCCGCAAGCAAGCAGCAGCGCCGCCTCCCGGGCTTTCCACGTCAAGGCGAGCCGCCAGTTCGCTCGGGACCGCAGGATCGCCCAGAAGATGACGACGCCGAAGCCGTACATATAAAACAATACTTGGTAGCTGTCCAAATTGCGCAGCAGCAGCTTGCTTACGGCCGCCAGCGACCCCCACATGAGCAGCAGAAGCGGCATCAACACGAACGGGCTGCGGGATAAGCTCGACGCCATCCAGCGTTTCCACATAGCAATCTATCATCCTTTGATCTCATCTATCGGTTCTGGGGCGCATTTCGGCGGAACGCGAACAAGGGGGCGCCCGGCCCCCTCCGTCCCGGCGGATCTTTACAGCTCCAGCCGGCGTTCCTCTTCGATTTCCCCTTGGAGCTGATCGATGTTGGCGCGGCGGCGCTCGTTTTTCTCGCGAATCGCCTCCGCTTGTGCCGGGGCCAGCTCCTCCCCGTGCTCCGCCAAGTACTCCTGCGCCTCGTTCATGTTTTCCTCGGTATTTTTTAACATTTTCTGCAATCTGTCTACATTTTCCGTGCGTCCATCGGGTCTCGCCACGGGTCACGTCTCCTTTTTCTGGAATGTTTACTTGAAAAAGAATCCCACGCGGCGCCTCGTTTTATGCAATAAGATTGCAGTTACCATCGAATATGAAAAATGTCCGTAAGCACCCAATAGACGCATGCCGCGTTCGCGATCAACAGCGCCGGAACGCCGAGCAGGAACGACCAATGCTTCGTTTTATGGCGGAAGGCGAACATGCCGGCCCAGACGCCGAGCGCGCCGCCGGCGGCCGCATACGCGAAGATGCGCCGCTCGGAGACGCGCCAGCGCTTGTTCCGGGATTGCGCCTTGTCGTGCTTCATCAAGAAAAAGCCGACGACGTTGACGATCCCGAGATACAGCAGGAAGTACTTCACTCCGGCAGATGCTCCCGGCAGAACGCCTCGATCGCCTCGAGCTCGTCCGCTTCCAATTCGTAATCAAGGTATTTCTCCGTCGACCTCTCGAGCAGCTCGTATTTCACGATGCCCGACCGGTCCTCTCCTACCCCGTACACGACGCGGGCGGCGAGCCCCCGATCGCTGTACAGCTCGTCGTCTTCGTCCACCTCGAGATCGAGGAAAAATTCGTACCGTTTGCCGGCGATGATGCCGAACGGATCTTTGACCTGCTCTGCGCTGTAGGCGCTAATTTCGACCATGGCATGCGCGTCCTTTCTGTCCATCGCTGTTCTCGATTCCACTCCGATTGTATCACATTCTCGGCCGAACGCGATGCCGTCCGGCGCGCCGCCCGACGAGCGTCCAAGCCGAATCAAACCGGGCGCGGCGAAGGCGCGGACGGGCGAACCTTTTCAAGACAGCCTCATATGTTGGGATTAGCAAGCGAGCGTCGACGAGAAGGAGAGGTTGACCATGGCGGGAAAAGGCCGAGCGGTGAAAAAGCGGACGATCGCGTACCACAACACGCTGCAGTGGTATATGAAAATCGTCACTTCCGACACTTGCGCCTCGTGCAAAAGCCAATGCGCGCGGGGCATCGAGTATTTGGAGCAAATGAGCAAGCCGGGCGCCGTCGGTCGAGGCGTGCCCTGCGTCTTGACCGCGTACCGGATTTCGCAGAAATGAATTCGGTTCGCCGCCGGCCGGCCGCCGATCCGCTGCGCGCCGGCCGGCGCTGCCCGGCCGAACCGGTTCAATGTCCGCCCCTTACGAGGCCCGGCTCCCTCTGCGGTCCTCGAGCCACAGCAGGACGCCCAGCGTCCCCCACGCGAGCGCGAGCGGGACGAGCTTCGGCGCGGTCAGCGCCTGCCAGCCGTACAAGCCCGCCGCGATCAGCAGCGCGCTGACGGGGCGGGGCGCGCAGCGGGCGAGGAAGAAGCTGAGCCCGAACAACGCCCAGCCGAGGCCGAAGCCGACGAACGTCAGCACGGCGCCGAGCACGAGCGACGGGGTGAATCGCCCGATCGCCTCCGGCGCCAATTCGGCGACGAGCGGCGTCGCGAACGCCTCGAACCAGACGTCGCCGTAGACGAGGCACGTGCCGAGCAGGGCGGCGGCGAAGGCGGCGAAGCCGAACCGGCCGAGCCGATCGGCGAAGCGGAAGTAGACGAGCACGAGCGTCAGGATCAGCAGGAAAAATCCGACGAGGTTCAAGCCGCTCACGACATGCTTCTCCGGGCTGAGCAGCCAGGCGGCCTGCCCCTCGACCGAGCCCCTCCGTTCGGTACATACCACCGCATCGCAACGTAGCCGTACGTTTGCGCAACGAGCAGCGTCATCGAGGCGATGCACATGAGCGGCGGGGTCCACCTTCTTAGCGATTCCATGCCGGAAGCCTCCCTTTCGTCACGATCCATAAGAATAGCCCTGCGTAAAACAAGATCAGCGCCGCCCCGGCGTCGCCCGTCACGTACGGCACGGCCTCGTGCGGCTCCCCAGTGAGCAGGTCGCCGTAATTCCATGCGACATTGTGAACCGTATGCGCGACGATCGGCGGCCACACGCTGCCCGTTCGGTAGCGGAGGTACGTCATGAACGCGCCGGCGAGCGTGACGGTGATCAGGAACAGCGGAACGTACGCGAGAGGGTTGACGTCCGAATGGTACAAGTCCGTCAGCAGCATGACCGGCAGATGGAACAACCCCCATACGAATCCGTTCGCGAGCAGCGCGGCCGGGAAAGCGAGTCCTTCCAAGTTCGACGCCAAATACCCTCTCCAGCCGGCCTCCTCGCCCAAGGTGACGGTCAACGCGCTGATCAGCATCGTCACGAAGAAGCCGATGAACAGCTCTAATTCTTTCCCTTCGTAGGCCGCCGGCAGCCCGAACGTCCCGAGCCCTGTCGCCCACACGACCGCGTAGCCTCCGGCGATCGGCGCGAGCGGAATGAGGAACGCCGGAGCGAGCGATTTCCAAGCCGGGCGGTGCAAGCCGAGCCGCTTCCAGCCGGAGGCGGCGAACGCCTGCCCCGTCAGCGCCATCGCGGCGACGGCGGACGCGAGCGGGACGAACATGAACAGGGCCGTGCTGCGCGGGATCGGAAGGACGAGCAGCAAAAACATAAAAATACATACGATGCCGAGATATAACAAAGCTTTTTGCACATTCGTAAGATGGTTCAGCACGAGAACAGCCTCCGTATCGGTCGAGTTGCCCTTATCATACCGCCTAGCGGTCACGGCGAATTAGTGCTGCAAGTCATACGAAAGTCACAACATGCGGACGCGGTGCAACCTTTGCCCCGCTCGTCTCGTCGGGAGGGGGCAAGGTAATCATAGAGAGAGATCGGGAGGCTGGGGAAATGAATTTGAAACGACGATTGGGTTATGCGATGCTGCTGGCGGCGCTGGCGGCTTCTTTGACGGCTTGCATGGGGACCGGCGGCGGAGCGGACGAGCAGGAACAGCCGCCGGCGGCTTCGGAGGAGGCCGGCGGCGCGGAGCGGCCGGCGGGAGATGACGCGGGGCAACCGACGGCCGAGGAGACGGAGCAGCCGTCCGAGGAGGCGGAGCAGCCGAAGGAAGCGCCGGCCGAGCAGCCGGCGGGCGAACCGGCGAACGCGGCCGACCTGCCGCAGACGGCAGAGCTCGAGATTTCCGTCGAAGGCGAGGCGGCGAACGTGCCCGCGTCGCTGACGACGAGCGAACAAGGCTATGCCTTCTATTTGATGGACGGTTTCGAATTCGCGATGGAGGAGCCGGGGAAAGACTTGATCTTCCATGCGGACTTCCCGGAATATTACGCCCGCGTCGAGATGCTCCCGGCGGACGTCGACGTCGAGTCGATCAAGACGTCCTCGACGGAACGGCTCAAGGCGGTCGGCGACGTCGTCGAGATGACCGGCGACGAAGTGCATTCGTCCGTGCGCGGCCGCGAGGCGTTCTTCCTGCACGCGAGCACGTCGGAGCTGTCGCAAAACATCGTGCTGCTGAAGGGTAACGGCACATACTTCTTGGTGACGCTGAACTTCCCGAACGGGGAAGCGGCGGAAGGCGTCACTCCCCGCTTCTATCCGATGCTCAACTCGCTCGTCGCCGTGCGATAACGGCCGGATCGACGAAACCCCCATGCCTCCCGGGACATCCCGGGGCATGGGGGTTTTGGTCGTTGCGCCGCGTTACAGCAGCTCTTCGGTTCGCGCCTTCCGCACCGCTTCGGCGCGGCCCGCCACGTCCAGCTTCGCGTAGAGGTTGGAGATGTAGTTTTTCACCGTGCCCATCGACAGAAACAGCTTCTCCGCGATCGCTTCGTTCGACAGCCCGTCGGCGAGACATTGCAAAATTTCCGTCTCCCGTTTGCTCAGCATATATTTCTCGCTCGGCGACTCGCCGCCGCTCGATTTTTGAATATGGCCGGCGAACAGCGCCTTGGCGATCTCCTGCGTAATGAGCGTTCCGCCGTGCGCGACGACGCGCACGCCCGCGACGAGGTCCTTCGTGTCGATCGCCTTGAGCAGGTATCCTTCGGCTCCCGCCTGCAGCGCCTCGATCACGAAGTCCATCTCCTGGAACGTCGTGAGGATAATGATTTTCGTCTGCGGGTTCGCCTTCTTGATCCGCTTCGTCGCCTCGATGCCGTCCATCACCGGCATATGAATGTCCATCAGCACGACGTCCGGACGCCGCTCCTCGCAGAGCGCGACCGCCTCCGCTCCGTTCTCCGCGGCGCCGACGACCGCAAGGTCGCTTTCGATGCCGAGCACGATTTGCAGGCTGGACCGGATCAGCTCTTGATCCTCGACGATCATCACTTTGATCGGATCCATGAAACTCAACCTCCCGTCGGAATTTCGCAGGCGACCGTCGTCCCGCGGCCCGCCTCCGAGACGATGCGGAGCGAACCGCGCAGCGATTCGATCCGCTCCTTCATGCCTTCGATGCCGAAGCCTTCCGCGATGCCGTCGGCGCCCGCGCCGTTGTCTTGGACCGTGAGCAGCAGCTTCCCGCCTTCCGCGGTCAACTTCACGCGCACCTCCGACGCCCCGCCGTGCTTCTTCGCGTTCGTGAGCGTCTCCTGCAGGCAGCGCAGCAGCGCCAGCTTCATGGGCTGCGTCGCCGCGAACGGCAGCTCGTCCGCCTCCACGACGACCGCCGTGCCCGTCCGCTCGGCGAATCCCTCCGCCGCCTGGCGCAGCAGCTCGACGAGCGGCAGCTTCAGCTCGTTCATCGCCATATCGTGCACCGTCCGGCGGAATCCGTCCAAATTCGCCCGATTGAACGCGATCAGCTCCTTCAGCCGATGCCGCGCCGCCTCCGGATCCCGGTCCATGAGCGTGTGCACCGCTTCCATCGCCACGATCGAGGCGGTGAGCGAATGCCCGACCGTATCGTGCAGCTCCCGGGACATCCGGTTGCGCTCCTCCAGCAGCGTGACCCGCTCGACCTGGCGAATATAATGCTCTAGTTCTCGATTTTTCTCTTCGATCGCAGCCAGCACCTCCGTCAGCTGATGCTTTTGGCGCAGGAAATGCCCGAAGGCGTGCCCTAGCGCGGCGAACAAGGCGAAATTGCTGGCGAGGCCGACCACGTAGCCGGGAGCATGCCCGAACGATGCCGCTATGCCGGGAACCATCGCGGCGAAGCCGACCAGCACGACGCCGTACAGCACCTTCTTCGACGCCAAATAACTCATGACGAACAGCGGGATCAAATAACAGCTTTGCGCGTTTTCGTGTACGACCATGCTCGCATACAGCGTGAAGCCGCCGCTCAGCGCCGCCTCCGCCGCGATGTAGCGCTTCGCGCGAATGTGCCGAGGCAAATAGAACAGCTGCGGGACGGCGAACGCGAGCAAGCCGACCGCCAGCAATCCGAAGCGGTGGCCGGCCGGCGCCAAGCCGTATACATGGATCAGGCTTAAAACGAACCCGACCGTCCGCACGGCGACGACGAACGAATCCGCCCATCCCCATGCCCGCTTCAAATGCAACTCCATCCGAACGCCGCCCTTCCGTTTTCCGCCGAATCTTTCCATCCAACATACCCCGGCTTGCTGGCGCATGTAAAGCCTTCTACAAGATCAACCCGTTGACGACGCCTTGCACGAACAGATGCACCGAGATATGCGATACGATGGCGTAGGACAGCCCCTTCTTCCAATACAAATAGCCGAAAAAGAGGCCGAGCGCGCCGTTCAGCAGCAGCGCCCGCGCGACGATGAGCGGCGTCAGGCCGCCGAACAGCGCCGCGGTCGCAGGCAGATGGCCCGCCGCGAACACGAACGTGGACACGATGATCGCCGTCCAGTACACCCAAGGGGCGCGCGCGCCCTTCGTCAGCTTCAAGAGCAGCCACGCAATCGCGGACATGAGGAACAGCCGCACGCCGACTTCCTCGAACACGCCTCCGTACGTCACCCCGGCGAGCAAACTTTTCCACCATGTGACCTCGACCGCTCCGATCTGCGGCAGGCGAGGCAAGAACACGTACGCGTCGAGCATCGCGGCAGCGCCTGCGCCGACCATCCCGCCGAGCACGGCCGCGGCGAGCCAAGGTCCGGATATCGGGGACGTCAGCCGCAGCCCGACCTTCTCTGCGAACCATTGCCCCGCGAGGCTGAGCAGGAACGACAGGACGGCAATCTGCAGGCCGGCCGCCAGCATCAACACAGGCACCGGCATCCCGGACAGCGCCGCCGCCGCGGCGGGGTTGTTTTGGACCGATTCCAATTGACTCGGTATGATGGCGGTGCCGGCGAGGAAGCCCGCGGCGGCGAAGCCGAGCGATATTGCAAGTTTCTTTTTCATGAGTAGAAAACCTCCGCAGCGATGGATAGGATAATCTGATCTTACCTTGCCCGAGTCACAAACGCTTAGTGCCGCGAGTCACAGGAAAGTCACGAAAACGGCGCAACCCCGAACGCCAATGCGCGCCCGGGGTTCCGTTTATTGCGGCGTCGCCGCGGTTCCTTGCCTCGAAACCCGATTCGGCAGTTCGGTTCCGTCCCGACCTCCGCCGCAGCCCCTCCCCTCCTAGGGGTTCCCGTTGATCATTGCCGTGCGCAATTTGTTATCCCATTGCACATCGGCGCCGAGCGCTTCGCTGACGAAGCGGAGCGGCACGTAGGTGCGGCCGCGCAGCACGGTCGCGGGCACGCTCAGCGCGACCTCGCGTCCGCCGACGTACGCTTTCTTCGAGCCGATGGTCAGCTTGATCGTCAGGCTGCCCTTCGTCGCGGTGACGGCTTGCGCGGCCCCGTCCCAAGCGGTCTGCGCCCCGAGCGAGCCGAACAGCCCTTTCAGCGGAACGAGCACCGCGCCGTTGCTGACGATCGCCGGCTGATCGTAATACTGCAACGTTCCGTTCACGCTCACTTTGGCGGTCTCGTACTGCTGTACCGGCGCGCCGAACGCATACATCACCGCCTCGAACCGTTTCGTGTCGGATCGGTGCAGCGTATTGCCCATCATGTACATGACCCCGGAAGGCGCGATGACCGGCCTCGAAATCGGGAAGAAACCGGTCCCCCAGTCTTTGCGGCCGCCGCGATTGTCGAACAGAACATGTTCGGCGTTCGTTCGGGACCATTTCTTCTTCCCGTCCGGCGTGTAGGCGAACAAGTAATTGTTCGAGGTCCACTGGATCTTTTCGCCGATCGTCGTCTCCGTCATCGAATCCGCCGCGAAGTACAGCGTGCCGTCGGCGCCGATCGTCGGCGACGTGACGCCGGCGTGGCCGTCGAGCGCGCCGTAATCGAACAGCTTCGCCTCCCATTTGCGCTTGCCGTCGGGCGTAATCGCGACGAGCCGGTCCGACGCGCCGAAGTACATCGTCCCGTCGTTGCCGACGGAGAACGGCTGGATCGTATATCCCCGGGCGTCGGCGGCTTGGACGTCCGCGATTTGCAGCTCCCACCGCTTCTGGCCGTCGGGTCCGATCGCGAACAGCACCGTAATTTCCCGAGGGTATGTATCTTTCTTTTTGGCATAGATGTAAATGTTCCCGTCATGCCCGAGCGACGTGCCGCTGTAATAATCGTACGCGTCGTCCATCCATGTCCACTTTATGCCGCCGGCGGCGTCGAACGCCATAAGGCCTTGGTTTTGATCGATTGCGTACAGCGTGTTGTCCTTGCCCAGCACGATCGACCACGGTTCGAGCCCCCAGCTTTCGAACGTCCATTTCGCTTCCCCCGTCTTCGTGCGGGCGGCCACGACATCGTCGTGGTACGTATAGACCATGCCGTCGTGGCTGATCGCGGCCGCCCAGCCCTCCGCCGCGAATTTGCGGACGAGCTTGCCCTTCGTCGAGAGGACGTACACCGTTTCGGCGTTCACATACAAATTGCCGTCCGGACCGAGCTCCATCGTGGCGATGCCTTCGCCTTCCGTCTCGTACGACCACAGCAGCTTCCCGCCCGGCGATATGGCGTATACGCGGATCGGATGCCCCATATCCCGCTGCCCCGTCGCATAGACGGTGCCGTCCGGACCGACGGTGCCGAAGAAGAGCACCTTGTCCCCCGTGCTGAACGTCCAGCGCTTCGTCAGCGATTCGCTCGCTTGATAGAGCGATTGCCCGCTGTGCTGCGACGTCAGGACGGCGTCCGGGTGCATACTATCGATCGGCGCGTACAGCGCCGATTTCGCCATGCCGGGCGTCGGCGCCGCGGCCTGCAGCAGCGCGCCGGCCAGTACGGCCGCAGCGCTGAATTTGCTTAGAGTCTTCTTCATGATGCGTCTCTCCCTTTCCTAGCTGTAGGACTCTATTTTTAAAAAACAGGGATCATTGTACCAAAAACGGGATCGGAAACCTAGACGGCTCTTTAGAAAAGCTGAGTTCTGTAGTACAATAGGTCAAATATTGTTTAATATTGTAAATCATCCCCGGAGGTTCCTTCCTTTGAAAAGCATCCAAGCTCGCATTCTACTCTTCTTCTCGCTGCTGATTTTCATTGTAAGCGTCGTTCTCAGCTATGCGTTGTACCAATCCTCCACTTCGCTCCTGATGCATTCGATCGGCCATCAAGCGAAGGCCATCGCCGAACGCGCCGCCGCCGGCATCGATCCGGTCCGTTACGAGGCGTTGACCGCCGATTCCGACTACTACAAAGAGCTGCGCCTGCAATTGAACGACATGAAAGAAGCGAACGGACTCAAATATTTGTACACCATGGGCGTACGGGACAACGGCGGCGCGCCGGAATACTTCTACGTCGTGGACGGCGCGCCGCTGGACGCGTCGGGCGACGACGTGTCCGCGTTCGGGGACGTCGAAACCGAGACGTTCCACTCCTTGGGCGACGTCTTCGCGACGGGAATCGCGAGCACGGGCGAATTGACTTATACCGAGCTGTACGGGGCTACGCTGACCGCTTACGTTCCGATTACGTCCCCGGACGGCCGCGTCGTCGGCGTCGTCGGCGCCGACTTCGACGCAACGAACATATACCATTTGATGAGGCAAAACTTGCGGACCGTCCTGCTCGTCATCGGCATCGTCCTCGCCGTCTCATTGGCGGCCGCGTGGCTGTTCACCCGCTTTCTCCTCGGCCCATTGCGCCGTCTGACCGGAGCGATCCGCCATATGCAGAGCGGCGATTTGACGGTTCGCGTCGATACGCGGGGCAAGGACGAAATCGGCATGCTGTCCCGAGCGTTCCAGCAGATGGTCGACGAGCTGTCGACGATGATCCGCGGCATGCGCGACAACGCCGCGGCGCTGGGCGAGGCGTCGCACAGCCTTACGAGCGACGCTTCGGCGTCGGAGGCGTCCGGCCAGCGCGTCGCCGCCGGTCTGCGCGAAGTCGCGGCGGGCGCCGAGACGCAGGTGCAGCGCGCCGCGGAGACGGCGACCGCGATGGAGGAAGTGAACGCCGGCATTCAGCGGATCGCCGAAGCCAGCCTCGCCGCCAGCGAAGCGTCGTGGAACTCGACCGCCTCGGCGCGCCGCGGGAAGGAACGGGCCGATCAGGCGCTGCGGCAAATGCATGCGATCTCGGAGACGACGCAGGCGCTCGCCGCCGACATCGAGACGCTGGAGCGGCGCTCGGCGGAAATTCGGCACATCGCGGCCATGATCAGCGGCATCGCCTCCCAGACGAACTTGCTCGCGCTCAACGCGGCGATCGAGGCGGCGCGCGCCGGCGAGCACGGGCGCGGCTTCGCGGTCGTCGCCGAGCAGGTGCGCAAGCTTGCGGCGCAGACGGAGGAATCGGCGCAGCTCGTCGGCGCGCGCATCGGCGAAACGACCGCCGACATGAGCCGCGTCGCCGCGTCCATTCGCGCCGGCGCGTCCGAAGCCGAGGCGGGCATGGACGCAGTGCGCGAGACGGACGCGGCGTTCGCCGACATCTTGGCGGAGGTCGAGCGTATCGCCGATCAAATCCAGGAGATCTCCGCGATCTCGCAGCAGGCCGCCGCTGGAGCCGAGGAGGTCGGCGCGTCCGTCGACGAAATGGCGGGCATATCGCGGGAGGCGGCGTCCCACTTCCGTACGATCTCCGCCTCCTCCGAAGCGCAGCTGAGCGCGACCGAGCGGACGGCTCGCGCCGCCGCGGCGCTGCAGGAGATGGCTGAGGCGCTCGCCGACGGCATCCGGAAGTTCAAGGTGTAAAAAATCGCTGCCCGATTTTCGGCGGCATCCCCAACGGCAAGCGGCTATAATGAGAGCAACGAATCCGTATAGGGGGTTGCGCGCGATGATCGCCGCCGAACGCGAACGCAGGCATGCGGAATTTTATAAAGCGCTAGTGGAGAAAAATTCGGACTACGAGGGCGTGTTTTACGTGGGGGTGAAGACGACCGGCGTGTTTTGCCGCCCGACGTGCCCGGCGCGCAAGCCGAAGCCGGACAACTGCGAGTTTTTCGAAACCGCGCAGCAGGCGCTGCTGGCCTCGTACCGTCCGTGCCGCCGATGCAGGCCGCTTTCGCCCCCGAACGGCGTCTCGGACGTCGTCCGCGCGCTCGTCGAAGCCGTCGAGGCGAATCCGGAGAAGCGTTGGAGAACGTCGGATTTCAAGGCGCTGTCGGTGGACGAGTCGACGGCGCGGCGCCAGTTCAAGAAGCGGTTCGGCATGACGTTCGTGGAGTACGCGCGGGCGCGCCGGATGGGCATTGCGCTGAAGGGTATCCGAGCGGGGCAACGCGTCATCGACGCCCAGCTGTCGACCGGCTACGAATCCGGCAGCGGGTTTCGCGACGCGTTCTCCAAAATCATGGGCGCGGCGCCCGCGCTGCTCGGCAAGGACGGCACCGTCTTGAAGGCGTCCTGGATCGACACGCCGCTCGGCCCGATGCTGGCCGTCGCCGACGAGCAGGCGCTCGTCTTGCTCGAGTTCGTCGACCGACGCGGGCTGGAGCGCGAGGTGGAACGGCTGCGCCTGCGGACGAAGTCGGCGGTCGTCCCCGGCGACGCGGCGCCGATCCGGTCGATCGAACGGGAGCTGGCGCAATATTTCGAGGGCAGCCTGACCGAATTCCGGACGCCGCTGCGCCCGATCGGTACGCCGTTCCAGCAGTCCGTCTGGGAGCAGCTCCTGCGCATTCCGCCGGGGGAAACCCGCTCTTATCTCGAGATCGCCGCGGCGATCGGGAAGCCATCCGCCTGCCGCGCCGTCGCCCAAGCGAACGGCGCGAATCAGCTCGCGATCGTCATCCCGTGCCACCGCGTCATCAACGCAAGCGGCGAGCTCGGCGGCTACGGCGGAGGCGTCGCCCGCAAAGAATGGCTGCTGCGCCACGAACGGCGCGGCGCGCCGTAAGCGCGGCGCCTGCGCCGATCACGCGCGCGAGAAGTTCGCGAATTGGTGGATGCCGAAGTCTCGCAAAGAGGATTGCAATATCGCGTTCCGCAGCGGGTGCAAATCGGGCGTAAACCGAACTTCGACGCCCAGCTCCATCAGCCGCTCCAACAGCCGGTCGAGCGGCTCGACCGCCAGCGGCGCGACGGTCTCCGTAGATATGTAATATCCTGCATACTCGTCGAACAGCCGGAACGTCTCCGCGGGGAGATGGTACCGGTAGATGACAGCGCTCCGAATGCGGCCGAACCATGCCGTTTCCACCGTAACGACGATGTTCGCCCCGCTCGTACCGAAGAACGTCTGCGCATCGCGTTCGTCGATGTCGTCCGTACGAGTATACACAATGCGGGGGCAAGCCCTCGGGAAATAAAACGTGAACGCATGCGCTTCGTCGATCGCCCACACGACCGGCGGCATGTTCTTCCGATTTTCTTTCTGCCTCGGGACGAACGCCGCGATCGAGCTTTCCTCGCTGAAATGGTACAACTTCACAACGGTGCCCCCTTCCGCGGCATCTGCCCGATGTTTGCGCTAGTATTCGTGGATTGTCTCCTCGGATACTCGCACGTTGTTGGGTAGTTTATCTAAATCATTGATCTTTGCTTTTGTCAGCTCCAACAGCTGAAGATTAGGAAGTTCGGAGATCGGCGAGACAGTGTCGATTTCGGTATCCCGAATGTCCAAATGTTTCAGATGGGTCAAGTTTGAAAGTACACTAATGTCTTTTACATTTGTACTCCGAATCTCCAGCCGTTCCAGTTGATCGAATTTCTTGATTACGTTGATGTCGCTTACAGGGTTATACGAGATCCGTAAACCTTTCAACCCTGTGATGTCTTGAATCCCATTCAGATTCTCGAGTTGATTATGCATAACAGTGAGATACGAAAGATGTTTGAGACCGCTTAAAAAATCGAGTGTCGTAATGTCGCCATCGTATAAATTGAGGTTTTTCAGTTTCAGACGATGAAAATCAGGAAGTTGACTAGCTGTAATCCCACGAATTTCGAGATATGCAAGATTAGGCAACGAATAAAGGAAGTCATAGTTCTCAGTATGTACATAATGCAGTTCGATGCTTTGAAGATGAGTCAGCTTTTTTACACCGGTAAGATCAACGATGTCGTGATTTCCTTGGAGATGTAAATGTTCAATATTTGTAAGATCTTCTTCCTTGATCTCGGAGCCTGGTTCGAGACGGAGCGCCTCTCGAATTCCTTCTTGTAATACCGGTGGAAATTCGATTCCTGCAACATTCGAAGATTCCGAAGGAACTTCTGACGAAGCTGGACTAACGGAAGAAGATGAACAGCCGGATACGATTGTCCCTGATAGGGTCAAAAGTGCTGCAATCGTAATGAATGTTTTGCACCGCAACAAGAGGATGCCCCCCTTATACACTTTTCACCAGATCTTCTGTTTCGCGAATCAGAGCGCGTAACATGTTTAAAGCCTTCTCCAATTCGGTTCGATCTTCCGTGACCAAGGTCATTATGTTATTCACTCTAGAGGAGTATTCGCTTGGAACCATCTTCAATGTATCAATGATGGCGGAAGCTCCTTTTTCGTTCATCCAGTAAGTCTCGTTAAGTGCAAACAGAACCTGATTCAAGCAAGAAACTGACCTAAACCAGCATCCAGCAATATAAGATAAATCCTTTTTATAGATACCTTTTCTTCCATTCTCAAGGGAGAAATTTGCCTCCCAAAGAAATTTTTGAATGATTGCCTTTTGCAAAATCGGCGGGTACGGATTCGTCCTCGTCTTCATTTCTGCAAGCACGCCTGACGGGTCCCACAACACCTTGCACAACGCCACTTCCGCAAAATATATGGAATTCATAAATCCATGAGGATGCCCCGGCTGGTAATCGATCGTAATATCCCCCGTCATGCATTGATCCATTACTTTAGACACTTTATCAAGATCGCGGTACAAAAAATCGACCGGGATTTGATTCATTTTCAGCCAACCGCCTCCATTGATCCATGATCCCCAGCCGCCGATTTCTGTTAGTATGTTATCTCTATTATCGTCATCCAACACAGAAGCTTCCCGTTGAAGCTGGGCAATGTCTAAACCGCTCTTGCCGCTATAATATATTCCAATATCAATATCGGAGTTGGGATTTTGAGTTCCCCTAGCTCGTGAACCGCCTAGTGCCAGAGCATGCACACCATCGACTTCCTTTAGCCGATTCATAATTTTAGAAATCACACTTTGCACATCCATACTTCTCACCCCGTGTCGAATAACGATCCTGCCGTTAGTACATGAAGCCGCCGATCGTACTTCCGGAAGCTACAATAAAAAGAGCCGCTCGGAATCATTCAGGAATGGTTCTGACCGGCTTTATTGTTGAACTGTCGTCCCTCCTAGTTGAGACCTTTCCGATTAATCCCTAGGGTAATCTACTTTCATAATATCCATGAACGGTACCTTCGTAGTTTCTTCATCCCGTTGGATGTGCACTTTTCCGGTACGCGAATCCATCGTAGTAATCAAACCGCGCACTTGTTCTTCCCAGCCCCAAACCGTAAGCACGATTTCGGAATTTTCTTGTTTCGCTTCGCTGAGCTGATTCCCGATCTCCTCTAATACGAATTCGTCCCGAGTAGGTCTCTTTGATACTTTCGCCTTTGCCACGTAGAACCCCCTTATTGAAGAAAAAAACCTTCAGTTCAAAACCTGAACATAAGTAATTCTACAAAGTTATTGCACTCTCCTGCCCGTTAGTCGAGCGGCCGCGCCGAACGTTTTACTCCTCATCATCCAAACAAATCACTTGAATAAACTTATTAAGCGGGATTACAATTACACTCCCTTGCGGAGTGCCGAAATTAAGATCTGTCAGAATTTCAATAAAACCCTTTCCAACACGCAAAATCTTACCTTCCAAATTCGTCTCGGATGTCTCGACGGAGAAGCCGATCGGCAGTTTAACAAGCACTCTTGAATTTGTCGGTTTATCGCTTGCTAATTTTTCAAAAAGCAATGCAATCGGTTGATCGAATCTTTGAACGAATACGTCTTGACCATTGGCGCCTGTAGCTACGCCTACCCTAATGGAAGTGTTCGTCACTTCTAATACAGTAATGGCAGCGGCATTCTCGAACGGAAACGAAGTTGAGAAAATATTCAGGAGCTCCGACCCCGCCTGTATACGTTGTCTGATTCTTGTACCGATCGATATGTTTTGCGGCGGCACGCCTAAGCACTCTTCCGATACTCTTTGTGAAATGGACATCCAGGTCTCCTGCCCTTCGTTAATGATCCTGAAATTTCCCACAATATTGTATGCTGTACCTGGGCATTGGTACATTACTCCATTTGTTGTTTTCATCAAGGATGGATTGAACTCAATCCCGTCGTTCGTTCGCTTTTATCCAGAAGGTATTGAGAAACACCGTTTGGAACCCCGCCCGGGCCATATTGTTGTGGCTGACGGAGCCGAATTCCACGTCCGTATACACGCGCTCGACTCCCCTTGCGTTCGCCTCCTTCAGCCGATGCCGAAGCAACGCGAGTTGAAGTCCTCTCCCGCGGAAGCTTTCGAACGTATAATCATTGGCTATATAACCTTCTTGATCCCGGATAAACAACGAGCCCATCGCCGCCGGCTGGCCGTCGATCGTAAGCATATAATTTACGAAGTCGGAACGGTAAAAGTATGGCGCGGCTCGGTCAATGACATGCTTGTCCGTAACAGGTCTCCCCGTCGACCGTCCAATCCATTCGATCCATTCCTCTGCGTTTTCTCTTGTGACGGTATCAATACGAACTCCTCCCGGTATCATAGGGTCGACTTGGGCTGCCGTCTCGACCGCCATAAATACCAGCTGATCGACAGGAATGAAACCTCGAAGGATCAACGCCTGCGCCACGGATTCGGTGAGTCGTCCAGGCAGCAGGTCGATGCTCGGCCATTGGCCGCCGAACTGCCGGATTAATTCGTCCAACATGGACAACGATTTCGGTCCAAACCCTTTCACCCGGTTATAATACATGGATTGCGGATCCGTTTTGTCGCGCAGAAGCGTACAGTCCCCGACATTCCAGACCTCTAGCTGCCTCTCGACCGTCGTTAGGGATCGGCTCGCATTCAGCTTTGTCAGCTCCAACTCCAGCGCCTCAATGCGCAGTACTTGCTCGTTCAGCTTCATCATTAGGTTTCTTCTCCTTCAGCAATGGAGGACATGCCATGAGTTCAATATTACACATTATTGAGGATTCCCTAATAAGCTTATACTCCTCGCTTACGTAGAAAAAAGAGAACGAAAAAGAGGATCATCACGGACAACGAGGCATGGAACCAAACGGAACGATACCAAACATGTGTTAATTCCATCCAGAAACTCATCCCGCCTTGGTGTGGGGGCAGAAGGGAATATAGCGATACTTCAAGGTAAAACATTACAAAAAGAAACAACAGGAAAGGAAGGAATAGGAACCACAATATAACCATATTTAATATTCACCCTTGATTACAAAAAACGAGCCTCGAATGGTTCCGGCAAGTTTCGACTTTTGTCTGGCAAACTTAAATTTCTTCTCTTCCAACTCCTTGGGTACCTCCATCCCCTCGGAAAGCTTAAAGCCAACGGCCCGCTTCTTCGGGTCATCGACCGTGTACAGGACGTTGACCGCTAGACCATCCTCATAAAAAACGAAGATCCATATCATATTTTCGACTTGAACACGCGACGTCTCCAATGGTTTGGCCGTAAATACAAGACCCCGTTCTTCTTTTAAAATTCGGTTCACATAATCGACGATGTCCTGGCTTTCGCTGGCGGGTACCACCGTAAATTCATGCTTGTATTTGTTCATGAAGTAACGGGCTTCATTCGCACGTAAACCGGCAAGCGCATCTGCTACAGGCGAGGATTCTAACCCAACCGTGGAGACATTTTTGTAATCAACGACATAGGACAATTCGTACCGCTCCTTTATCATTTATTCCGTATCGCCAGCTTGGGTTACTCCTGTTCCTCCATAAGAAATTGTTCTAGACGAACCAGATTGTGCTTCCAAAATTTCTCGTAGTACGACAACCAGTCCTGAAGTTCCTTCAGCGGTGCAGAGTTGAGACGGTTTCGCGTTTCGCGGCCGACTTTACGCTCGCTCACGAGGCCGGCTTCCTTCAAAATCGTCAAATGTTTGGAGACTGCGGTTCGGCCCATCGGAAAATGCGGAGTTAACCGATTGAGCGGCAATTCGTCCGCCTCCGCCAGCAGTCGAATGATTTCGCGCCGGGTCGGATCGGCCACGGCATAAAAGACATCCCGCGTGTGTGCAACAGCGCCCATGATCGCGCACTCCCTCGTATGAAATGAAAGTACACCAAATGGTGTCTTTATCTTAGGACACTATATAGAGTCCCGTCAATGAGGAAACATCGCCGGAAAACGATTCATGGAGGAGCAGGGAAAATTTTAAATTCCTTTAAGGTTCATTTCAGGTTCGAATGGTAGACTGATGTTCGCAGCGGTCCTTTCCTTTGCGTTTGACGCTCATATTCACTACAATATGTAGTGAAAGGTTGGTGCGACGGGATGAATCATTTTAGTAGAAACCGGAACCAGAGAGGGCTCGTTCGTTTTTTCGGACCGCTTGAAGCCCGAATCATGGAGATCCTTTGGAATCAACCCGGCTTATCGATTAAAGATGTGCAGCTCAGGCTGGAGAAGGAAGACAAGGATTTGAATTACAACACGGTCATGACGGTCATGACGCGGCTGCTGGACAAGGGCTTCTTAACCAAGAACGTCGTCGGCAGAACTTCGTTGTTTTCGCCCGTGGATTCGAAGGAGCAATTTTTGGAGAAGCAATCCAAGGAGCTGTCGCAAAGCCTCGTGGAAGATTTCGGGCCCTTGGTTGTTAATCATATGCTGGATGCGCTGGATCGCGCGGACGAGGAGTTGATCGAGAAGCTGGAACGGAAACTAAAACAGCTTAAAGAGGGGAAATGACATGAGTTGGAAACGAAGATCGAAAATTCTGTTTCTAATGACCGCGACCCTGACCGCTGTCATTCTGACGGAGATGGCGCTCTACGTATACCCGTCTTTGCAAGGCAGCGCTTCGGCGGGAAATCTGTTCCAATATTGCAGCAGCTGGCTGCTTTCCAATGGACTAAGCGGGTTGGTCCCCGTCATGGACGCGTTGGTCGTCTCTACGCTGGTGTTGGCATGTTGGCGCTTCATGCAACAATCGTACCTCTCCTTCCTTGCACACCGAAGATTAGCCAAGGCCATCCATGAGGAGCGCACGGCTTCTCTTAACGACAGCCTCTTCGGAGGGCGCCGGGAAGTTCTGGTCGTAGACCATCAAGAGATCATCGCTCTGACCATGGGTTTTCTTCGTCCGAAAATTGTCCTATCCACCGGCTTGCTGCAGCTGCTGCGCGATGACGAGTTGGCCGCGGTGGTGCAGCACGAGATTCACCATAAGCAAAGCAGAGACCCGCTGAAAATGGCTTTCATGCATGGGTGTGCCGCCGCGCTGTGGTACATTCCGATTCTCCGCTGGAGTTACGACCAATACCGGACGGCGAGAGAAATCTTGGCCGACGCGTATGCGGTGCGGGCGTCAGGCTCGTCGATCGGGCTCGGCAGCGCCTTGCTGAAGCTGATTCGGCAAAATCAGATTCGGACGTTCTCGTTCACTTATGCGTCGTTCGCGGAGACGTCGATCAATGCGAGACTTCAACAGCTGCTCGATCCGAAGGAAACGCTGCACTTCAAGCTGCCGATCAAACGGGCGCTAATATCGCTTCACACGGTGATCTTCGTATCGGCCATGCTCCTTAGCGGGCAATTTTAGCTCGTTTTTTTTACACTCGAACACTACGATGTGTAGTGTTGTTTATCGCATCGTAATTTTAAAAAAGTGGAGGGAATTCATGATGAACAAGAAAATGGCGGCTTTCTTCGTTGGCGGGATCGCGGTACTGGGGGCGGGCGGTTATGCGGCTTTCGATTATTACGCCGGCAACCATATAACGGTGCAGGAAGTCATCCCAAGCAGCGCGGTTGCCTCGGCACAAGATTCGGCCGCCCCGGTGGTGGCGGAGCTGCTGAATGGCCAATGGAACATTAAGCAGCCCGACTCGAAAGTCTACTTTTCCGTGACGACGTCGAAGGAGACGGTGAACTTCGAGGCCAGCTCCGTAGCGGGGCAATGGACGTTGGATACGGCGGATCCCGGCAACATGCAAGCCGAAGCGACGGTAGCGCTCGATTCGCTGACCTCCGGGAACGACATGCGCGACACGCACGTGAAGGAAGCGAGATTCCTAGACGCAGCGGCCTTCCCCTACGCGACGTTCGCCTTGACTAGCTTCGAACATTTCCCGACCGAATGGGTCGAAGGGAAAACTGTGTCCTTCGAGATGAACGGCACGCTGACGATGAAAGGAATTTCCAAAGACGTGACGTTCGCGGTCGAAGCCCTGTACAGCGGAGGAGAGATCCTGATGGAAGGAAATACGGTCGTGACGTTCGCGGACTTCGGCATGGAGAACCCGCATACCGTCGTCATGGAAACCGAGAATAACGTTGCCGTCCAAACGCAGCTCGTGCTGGAAAAGGCGTAAGTCCATCGCAAGCAAGCGCCGATATCGCCATTGCGGCGAATCCGTGCCCGACGCTGCATAAGAAAAACTTTTTATCGAAGTACATTACAAGGATGAGCGACCGCGGTGAAGCGGAAGTTTTTCTTGGTATAGAATTTACTCGTTCCGAAGTCAGCGTTACTTATAGATTCTATATCGATCGCAAAAACACCTCCGGCAGCGCGCTGCCGGAGGCGTTCATCTTCGCTAAGAAATCGGTCAACGGAATGTGAAGCGATCCAAAAGAAAGCGGACCACGACGGCTTCGACGTCCCGTTCGTCGCGAACGGGCTCCGTGAAGTCGGCGGACGTCAGCTCGTGCTCGACGTCTTCGATGGCGATCGTCCATCGCGGACCGCTCCCGGCGACCGCGGCGAACCGGTAGTTCGTCCGGAGATGATATTCGAACTTCAACTCGTTCAGGAGTTTAAACAGAACCGCGTCGATTCGATCGGACCATTGTTCGATCCCCTGCCTCCGTTGCTCCCGTTCCTTCAATCGCCGCGCGATTTCGCCTTTCCAATCATCTGTCATCGGGACCTCCACTGCAGGAATATAAAGATTAATAAAATTAACCTTACCATAGTATTCTACTAATTTACAAGATCAACCATTTATTATGCGTTTGCCGGAGGAAAAAATAGAAGAGCCGTTCCGGCCGGAACGGCTCTTCCTCGTATTCTGCTTTACGACCCCGCCGGGACGCCGAAATGCGGCGTACCGTCCGCGTTCCAACCGAACGCCTGCGCGCGGGCGTGCCGATTGGGGTCGTACAGCGGATTCCCTTCGATTTCTTTATACGGTCTTGCGTGGTACACGATGATGTCCTGCCCGTCCTCGACGGTGAAGCTGTTGTGGCCTGGGCCGTACTGCCCGGTTTCCTCGCTGCTCGCAAACAGCGGGCTCGGCGATTTGCTCCACGACGCGGGGTTCCTCAGATCGCTGTTTTCATCCGCCGTCAGGAGCCCTACGCAGTAGTGGTGATCGGTCGCGCTCGCCGAGAACGCGACGAACACTTTGCCGTTCCGCTTCAGCACCGCCGCCCCTTCGTTCACCCAGAAGCCGATTTGCTCCCACGGATGCTCCGGCGTCGAAATCATCGCTTCGGCGCCTTCGATCGTCCAAGGGTTTACCATTTTATCGATATATAAGTTCGAAATATTGTTTCGCTTTTCCGCCCAGATGGCGTAACGCTCCCCTCGGTGCTCGAACGTCGTCATATCCAAGGAGAAGTCGGTGAACGCCTCGGAAGCGGCGTTGCGCTTTTGCATCATGCCCTTCTCGACCCACTCGTCCTCCATCGGCTTGTCGCCGGCGCATTCCAAGACGTAAGGCCGAATTTTCCAGATGTCGTCGCGCTCGCCCGCGGCGAAATAAATATACCACTTGCCGTCGATGCAGTGAATTTCCGGCGCCCAGATGTGCTGCGACATCGGGCCCGACTCGCGGCGCCTCCATACGACTCGTTCTTCGGCCGCGGTCAGCCCCTGAACGGAAGCCGCTCTTCGGACGATGATCCGGTCGTATTCAGGCACGGAAGCCGTGAAGTAGTAATACCCGTCGGTATGCAGATACACCCACGGATCGGCCCGCTGCTCCGCGATCGGGTTGACGTATGTGACGTATTGTTTCTCCATCTCCATCAAACCTTCCTTATCTATATTGGGGTTTTACTTTTGGTCTGCATCCGCCTCGGGCGCTTCGAAGCGCGGCGTTCCGTCCTCGTTCCAATGCAGCAGCTGCGCGCGGGTGTGACGGTTCGGATCGTACAGCGGATCCCCCGTAATCTCTTTATACGGTCTAGCATGATAGACGATGACGTCCTGCTTTCCGTCCGGCGTGACGGTGAAGCTGTTATGGCCAGGGCCGTACTGCCCGGCTTCTTCGCTGCTCCGCATGACCGGCTGCTCGCCCTTCGTCCACGACGCCGAGTTCATCGGATCGCCGTCCGACGGCGCGGTCAGCAGACCGATCGCGTAATTGTCGTCCGTCGCGCTCGCGGAGAACGTCAAGAACAGGCGGCCGTTACGCTGCAGCACGGCGGGCGCTTCGTTCACCCAGAAACCGATTTTCTCCCACGCGTGCTCCGGCGTCGAAATCATCGACTCGTTCCCTTCGATCGTCCACGGATTCACCAGCTTGTCGATGTACAAGTTCGACACGCCGTTCCGTTTCTCCGCCCATACGGCATACCGCACGCCATCGTGCGCGAACGTCGTCAGATCGAGCGAAAAATCGGTGAACGCTCGAGACTCCGGGCGCTCCGCCCGCATGGCCCCTTTCTCGACCCACTCGCCCGCCAGCGGATTATCCGCGTCCGTCTCTAATACATACGGGCGGATTCGCCAAATGTCGTCCTTCCGCCCCGCGGCGAAATAGATGTACCATTTGCCCTCAAGGTAATGCAGCTCCGGCGCCCAAATATGCTGCGACATGTCGCCGGACGCGTGCGCCGTCCAGACGACGGCTTCCTCGGCGCTCGCCAGCCCTTGGATCGTCTTCGCCCGGCGCAGCACGATGCGATCGTATTCCGGCACCGATCCGGTGAAATAGTAGTATCCGTCCGTATGGCGGTACACCCAAGGATCGGCCCGCTGCTCGATGATCGGATTCTCGAAGGCGGGGGCGCCCGACTCCGCGCCGCACGCGGCCAGCAGCCAGACGCAAATCAGCGCGAGCGCCCCGGCGGCGAACCGTTTCGCGGGCCTCCCGAACGCTCCTTCGGTATCCCCGATCACCCTTTCACGCCCCCGGCCGTCATGCCTTCGATAAAGTACTTTTGGAAGAAGACGTAGAAGACGAGGATCGGAATAATCGCCAGCACGGAGCCCGCGATCAGGATGTTGTAGTTGTTGCCGTACGGCGTCAGCGTCGTCGCGAGGCCGATCGGCAGCGTCAGCTTCTCGTTCGTGCGCAGCACGATGAGCGGCCACAAGAAGTTGTTCCAGCTGAACAGCGCCTGCAGAATCGCCATGGACGAGAACGCCGGCGCCATCAGCGGCATCATGATGCGGAAGAACATGCCGATTTCCGTGCAGCCGTCGACCCGCGCCGCGTCCATGAAATCTTTCGGCAAGCCGATCGCGTATTGGCGGAAAAAGAAGATCGGCAGCGGCGCCACGATGAACGGCAGGAACGCGCCCCAGAAATTGTCCATCAGCCCCATACCGATCGTCAACTTATATAACGGAAGCATAATGATTTCGAGCGGGATCATCATGACGACGAGCACAAGACCGAAGATGATGCTGCTGAGTCTAAATTTATATGCCGCCAGCCCGTATCCGACCATAGACGAGAGCAGCAGGCTGAGCACCGTAAATACGGCGGCCATGATTAAGCTGTTCGTGTACCAATGGTAATACCGGTCGTCGGTGAATACTTCGACGTAGTTGGAGAGCGACAGTACGTCGAAGTCGATGCTCAAATTGAGGCCGAACCGAAGCACTTCCTTCGCCGGCTTGAACGACGACAGCACGATGCCGTACAGCGGGAGCAGCACGACGACCGACAAGGCGGAAAACAGGAGCACCAAGAAGATCGAGGATGCCGTCCATCGGCGTTTGCGATTCGTATTCATCGACTAGTCCTCCTTCTTGAACATGCCTGTAAATTTCAACTGCAGCATCGTCAGCGTAAAGGTGATGACGAGCAGCGCGATGCCGACCGAAGAGCCGAAGCCGAGCTCGAACTTCTCGATGCCGGATCGGTACAAATACCCTACGATGGTAAGCCCGATATCGTTAGGCGATTTATTGCCCGCGAACAGCATGTAGCTTTCCACGAACATCGAATACCCGCCGTATATGCTGATCGTTAGTACATAAATCGTTATTGGCTTCAACAGCGGCAGCGTAATTTTCGTAAATTTCTGCCACGTATCCGCCCCGTCGATTTCCGCCGCCTCGTAAATGCTCGTCGGAATGTTCTGCAGCCCCGCCAAGAAATACAGCAAATTGACGCCCATCCAACGGAACAGCGCCAGCGCGATCAACACCGCCAAACTGGAGCCGTAGCTGTTCAGCCATGCGATCTTCTCGAACCCGAACCAGCCGATGACTACGTTCGCGAGGCCCGTTTCTTGCCCGCTGAACATGAGCCGGAAAATAATGCCCGCCACGACGATCGAAATGAGCGCAGGGACGAACGTTATGGAGCGGAAAACGTTTTTGAACAGCATCGTCTTCGCGTTCAACAGCACGGCCAGCACCAGCGGGATCGGAATCAAAATCAACAAGGTGAGCGCGGTGTAGACGGTGCTGTTCATGACCGCCTTATAGAACGTCGGGTTGAACAGCTTTTCGTAATTCGCGAAGCCGACGAACGTCGTGGCGCCCGGAAGCACCTCTTGGAAGCTCATGACGATCGTCGAAAAGACCGGGTAAGCGAAGAAGATCGAGAACGATACGATGAACGGAAATACGAAAATGTACGGCGCCAACCTTTGCGAGTACAGCAGGTTCGCCGTTTTGGCCGGCTTTCTCGATTCCGCCGCCGCCTCGAGCCCCGTTCCGCTGCTAGCCATTGGATTCCCTCCTTTGGGAAGTAAACTTCATTCGACCCTTAAGCGGTGAGAGGAGTATCGCAGGCCGCGTTCGGCCAGCGATACTCCGGTATGCCGCTTATTGCAATTGGCTGGCCGCGTCGTTCAATACGGCGGCCGGATCCTCCAGATCGACCAATGCCTTGAACACGATCTGCGTGTCGACCGCGTCGAACACGGCCGGCGTCGCTTCCGTAATGTTGACGCCTTCGATTTCGTCCTTGATTTCGACGAGCGTATCGAAGATGTTCGGGCCGAAGTAGTCGGTGAATTTGTTCTCTTCCTTCAGCGCCGGATCTGCCCACACGTCCGTGCGCGGCGGATCGAAGCCGAGCTGCTTCCAAAGTTCGATATTGCCTTCCTTCGAAAGTTTCGCGAATGCGAGGAATTCTTTCGCCAGCTCCGGATGCTCCGCTTGATTCGTCACGACCGTGCCCGTGCCGCCCATGCCCGCCGAGCGAGGTCCGCCTTCCTTCCAAGCCGGCATCGGCATAATGGCGATCTTGCCCTTCAGGTCCGGCATGTACTCGAGGAACCGGCCCATGTACCACATCGGCATCCAGATCGACGCGGCGCCGCCCTGGTTCATGAAGCCGTAGTATTCTTCCGCGTGGTGGATGTTGCCCGGCGCCGGAACGGCGATGCCTTCCTTGACCAGGTCCTGCTGGTACTGCAGCACCTGCAGCACTTCGGGACCGTTGATGTTCACTTTGCCGTCAGCGGTGATGAGCTCGTTCGGCCCTTCGATCTGCGCGACTTGCGGCCACAGCGACCATTGGTCGGCGACTTCGAGCGTCGTCATCGGGACGCCCGTTTTTTCCAACACCGTCTTGCCTGCCGCTTTGAAGTCGTCCCACGTTTTGATGCTTGCCGGATCGACGCCTGCTTGCCCTAAAATTTCAGTGTTGTAATAGATGACGGAAGCGCCTACATGATAGTCGATGCCGTAGTACGTGCCGTCCTTCGCGTAAATATCCGCCCGCGATTTCACGTAATGGTCGAATTCCGGCTCGAGCAAATCGTTGAGCGGCACGAGCTGCGGTTCGCCCTTCAAGAAATTGGGGAATTTGCTGAGCTCGATATCGGCCAAATCCGGCGCGCCCGTGCCCGACTGCAGCGCGACGAGCAGCTTGTTATGCGTATCGTCGAACGGGAACGTACTCGCTTTCAAATTGATTTGCTTATCCGGGTTCTGTTCGTTCCAAGAGGCCGCCATCGATTCGAAATATTTCTGATGAAGCTCGTTGAACGTCCAAAATTCCAGTACGGTCGCTTTGCCGGACGTCTGCGCGCCTCCGCCGTCCGCCTTCTCGCCCGCGGGCGCGGCGCCGCCGTTGCAGCCTGCCATGACAAGACCGAACGCCGTGACCCCTGCCATAAGCGTCGTCATCTTTTTCCGCATTCGTACTCCCCCTTAAATTCACTGAAATGATCTATGCTTAATCCTCTTCGGATCGCAGCCGCCGTAAAAGTTTGCTAAACTGTTTTAGATTGTTTTAAACCTTTTTGGTATTTCCAATATTAAACCGCTTTCTTTTCCTTGTCAACAGTTGGAACGGGCCATTTTTGATATTTTTTTTATTATTATCTAAATCATTTTACAAAGTCTATTTCAGCGCATGGCCCTCCAAAACGTTGGTATGTGTTCCCTTTCGCTATTTTTTAGCTTATTCGAACGCTTTAGGTTTAAATTATTATAAATAAAAGGACGTTGTATCGGGGTAAGGTCCGGCTTGGCCGGCTCGGAACGCCCGTCCTTCCGGCTGCTGTAGATTTCCCTTTTCATTTCCCGCCTTTTGTTTTAATATAATCTAAAGCAGTCCCACACGAGAGGGTGTTTGCGCGTGATCCATATCAAAGAGCTGCGTTCCGGTTTGAATATATTCAAAGCCCTCAGCTCGGAAATTCGCATCGAGATCCTCGGGCTTTTAACGAAATACGAAAGCTTGAATCTGAACGAGCTGGCGGAGAAGCTGAACTTGACGAACGGCGCCGTTACGATGCATATCAAGAAGCTGGAGGAGAGCGGGCTGATCGAAATTACGACCGCGGTCGGCAAGCACGGCATCCAGAAAATTTGTTATTTGAACGAAGACATGCTGACCGTGGAATTGAAGAGCAAAGAAGCGGAGAATTTGTACGAGTACGAAATCAAGGTCGGCCATTATTGCGACTTTCATGCGGAGCCGACCTGCGGCTTGGCTACGAAGGATTCGATTATCGGGGAGTTCGACGATCCGCGGTATTTCGCCGATCCGCAGCATATTAACGCCGGCATCGTTTGGCTGAGCAAAGGGTTTCTCGCCTACCGGATCCCGAACTACTTGAAGGCGAATCAGGAGTTCAACGAGCTGCAGTTTATTTTGGAGCTAAGCTCCGAAGCGCCGAGCTACAACAACCATTGGCCGTCGGACATCGAGTTTTACATTAATGATACGAAGCTGGGCATCTGGACATCCCCGGGCGACTTCGGCGGCATCAAGGGCAATTACAATCCGGACTGGTGGCCGCCGCATTTGAACCAATACGGCATGATCAAGCTGCTCCGCGTGAACAAGGAAGGCTCGTTCATCGACGGCTGCCGCATTTCCGACGTGACGATCCACGATTTGAACTTGACGATGAAGTCGGAGATCAAGTTCAAAATCGCCGTCGCCGAGGAGGGCAACACGGGCGGGCTGACGATTTACGGCAAGCATTTCGGCAATTACAATCAAGACATTATCGCGCGAGTGCTTTACGACGTGACGAAATAAACTAGGGGAGCCGTTATCTACGGCTCCCCTTGTCATCTATATGCGCCCCTGAGCACGCTCAGCCCCGCCGCCGAATCGGCACATCGAAGCGCCGCTCCTCCGCGCGGTCCTGCGCGACGACCCGCTCCCGGAAATGAATCGCGTCGTCCGCCGCCAAGATGACCGTCGAGCTCCTCGTGCCGTAACCGCGTTCGGGGCTCCGGATAAAGATCGGCGAAAGCAGCCGCTCCCAATCCAGCGGAACGCCTGTGCTAGGGAGCCGTTCGTCCGGAGCGGGCTCCGCATCCCGGAGCACGTCGAACAGCCGCTCGGCGAGCCCCCCGCCGCTCCCCTGGATCGCTTCCGCCAGTCCCGCCTTGCCTCGCTCCACTTTCGGCCATGGCGTATCGAGCAGATGGTTGCTGACGCCGTAAATGCCGGGCGGCAGCTTCCGGGCGTCGTCCGCGACGTTCGAATAATAGTAAAGCTCGTCGGCGTCCCCCGCCAGCAAGTTGTAACCCGGGTACAGCTCCCGGCGGCTCGAGGCGGCGGCGGCGAAAGCTTCGGGGGACGCCGTCCCCTTCAGAAAATCGGCGACGACTTCGCCGCGAGACCTCCGGCCCCGCGTCTCCTCCGCCGGGTCGCGGTAATTCGTCAGCGCCGCGAAGCGTCCGGACGTCGTCACGCCCATCCACGTCCCCATCTTCAGCAAATCTCTGCCGGCCAACACGTGCGGAGCGTCCTCCCAATAATGCGCCGGCGCGGTGGGCCGTTCGTAAAACTCATCCCGATTCGCGGCCACGATGAGCCGGTACGTCGGATGCATCTTATATGCGAATAAAATTAAGCACAAGGCGGATTCCAACCTTCATTCATCGCGGAAGTTGCACGGATACTCGATCTCCGCGCACACCTCTATTGTACCCTTTGCCGCAACGATTCGGCGAGGCTCGCGATTTAATACACCGTATACGTTTTTCCGGTTTGCGCTCCCTCTACGCTCTTACGGAAGGCTTGCGCCACCCTTTCGGAAGATACCGGGATGAAGCCGGGGAAATAGGGTTCGTACTTTTTCGACGATACCTCCAATACATTCGGGCTTACGTTATTAATTCGGATTTCCCTTGGCATTTCAATCGCCGCAGCTTGTACGAAAGCCTTGACTCCCCCGCTGGCCATAGCGGCGGATGCGCCCCCTGCGACCGGATCGTCCATAATGATTCCCGTCGTAAGCGTAAAGCTGCCTCGATCCGCTACGTAGGGATGCCCCAGCAGCACTAGATTGATCTGGCCCTTCAGTTTGTTCTGGATCGCGATCTCGTTCTTCTCCGGCGTCAACTCCGACAAGGCGCCGAAGTATGCAGCCCCAGGCGTACTAACGACCGCATCCACGCAGCCGACCTGTTCGAACATAGCCGCAATGCTCTCCGCGGACGCGATCTCGACTTGGACGTCTCCCGTGCTGCGCCCCGCCGTGACCACTTCGTGCCGTTGCACCAAATCTTTATACACTGCGCTGCCGATCGCTCCGGTCGCGCCAATCAATAGGATCCTCATATCTGTTCTCCCCCGTGTCTCTCGCGAGTGATAAAATGGTCAACCGTTCGAGCTTAATCCGGCAGGTTCGCCAGCGCCTCATCTAAAGCTTCGTAAGGTACAAACCCCGTTACCCTGCCGATGAGCGTCCCCTCGCGAAAAATTAACAAAGTCGGCAAGCTCTGCACCCCGTACGTTTCCGCTGTCGCTTGTTCATGCTCTACGTTTACCTTTGCGATTCGAACCTTGGAAGCGTACGTATCGTCCAACCGTTGAAGCACGCTCTCCATTTGCTTGCACAAGGGGCACCATTCCGCCCAAAATTCAACGATCGCAATGCCTTGCCGACCTATGAATGAATCAAAATCGACATCTCGGACATGTTCGATCATGTCGCCGACCTCGCCCGATAGCCGAGACGCTGAATGCTTTCGATCACATCGTGAACGCTAGATTCCGAGCTGACGAATTCGACCTTGGCGGATTTTCCCGCAAAATCGACGGCCCCCGCGACGCCTTTCACGGAAGCGATCGCCTTTTCGATTTTTGCCGCGCAGGATTTGCAGCTCATACCTTCGATTTGAATCGTGACCTCTTTCATTTGGAAAACCTCCTAGTTATTTTTTACACTACCCCTGTACCCTATAATTAACTGTAAAAAAACCTCTCCATATCCCTTATCGCTTCATCAGCTTATGAATCGTCCCTAGAAGCTCTGCGACAACCATGTCATCGCCTTCTTGGATTCGATCGATGACGCAGCTCTTCAGGTGATGCTCGAGCAACACTTTCCCGACGCTGTTCAATGCGGATTGAACGGAAGCGATTTGATGTAACACATCGTCGCAATACGAATTTCTTTCAATAAGGCCCTTAACGCCTCGAATTTGTCCCTCGATTCGGTTTAATCGGCTGATTAGATTGTTCTTCGCTCGATCCGAATGGCAGCTTTTGCGTTCGCCTTCGGAGGGGGAACAACAGACAGCCTGGGAGGGCTCCGCCTCGTGTTTCATGTTCGCTCACCTCGTTTCGTCATCATGAACACTCTTAACCGCGTTGCGTTTGCACCTTCCCTCTAAGGAAAAGCAACAGCAATACGACGCTTACGGCGGAAACGATACTGCTCGTTAAGAAAAGGACCGCGAACCCGTTCGGGTACAACGCTAGGAAGAGACCGGCCATCGTCGGACCGAGCGTCGAGCCCATCGAGCGGAACAAGCTGATATACCCCACCGCCGCACCCGTTTCTTTCGGATCGACGGCTTGCAGCATTAACACGTTCAGCGGAGCGCCGATGACGATCCCGATACCGAAGCCCATCGCGGCAATGAGCGGGTAGAACACCGCCAGCGACGAGATGTCCGACGCCAGTACCGCCCCGGCCGCCAACGTAATTCCGAAGCCCAGCAGAAGCACGCGTTTGGCGCCGACTTTGTCGACCAGGAAACCGCCGGCGAGAGATGCGGCGACGGATGCCGCAGCGAGCGGCGCGACGCTCATTCCCGCTTCCCCCTTGCTCATGCCGAGCACGGTTTCGGAGAAGAAGGGAATCATATTCGTGGCGGATGCCATCACGAAACCCGAGATCGACGAGGATGCCAGCAGCACGAGCGTTCGAGAACGGGTGAAGTACTGCAAGTTCATCACCGGGTCGATCGATTTCCGTTCGACGATCACAAGCAGCGGAATCCACACCAGCAAGGCGGCTAGGAAGTAACCGTTCTTCAGCGTAATTCCCAGCATCAGGGACAAGATTGCACCTGCAAGAACTAAGATTCCTAATACATCGATCGGCTTACGTATCTGCTGCTGCTCCTGGCGAATGGCCGTCGTTCCGAACAAAATCAAAATCGAAATCGGGACGTTAATCAGGAATATCCACTGCCACGCCAACCGTTCGAGCATGACGCCGCCCAGGATCGGGCCAAGAATCGTCCCCAGGCCGAACACCATGCCGATCAGCCCCATCATTTTGCCGCGTTGTTCCGGCGGGTAAGACATCGCGATCTGCGCGCCGGTGATCGGGAAGATGCCGCCCGTTCCGACGGCCTGCACGGCGCGTCCCAATAAAAACATCGGGAAGCTCGTCGCGAAGGCGGCGATGATGGAACCAAGCGCGAATAGCGCGATGCCGAATTGAAACGTCTGTTTCCGTCCGAATCGATCCGAAAGCTTCCCGAGCACCGGGATGCTCACCGCAAAAAGAAGCGTGTAAATCGTAAAGCTCCAGACGCCCCACTGTGCATTCACGCCGAAAGCTTCCAGGATCGAACTTAGCGCCGGACCGACAATCCCGTGATCTATTGCCCCCATGAAAATTCCGAGCAAGTAGATGGAGGTTACCGCCCCTCTGGATAATCCTTTCTTCATTTGCAAGGTATACTGTGGTTGCGACATTGTTCCGTTCCCCTTTCAAATTATTTCCTTGGTTATTTTTATACCATACCCCCCATCCCTATGTAAAGTGCCTTTTTGGATCATTCTTGCTCCGTTCCCGAGTCGGGCAGCCGCCCTGTCTGATTCAGACAACGACGCTAATCGCGTTCGCCGGGGGCCGGCTTTCCCGTTTGATTCCATCGCGAACGATGTTGAGAACCGTGCAGCCGGAGTCTTCCACCACCTCGAGGATGTCGACAAAATAAACCACCAGCGGATCGTACCGCACGGTGACCGTTCCCTCGCCGACATGGATGGAGGATACGACGTCGATTGCAAGAAATCTATTGACGATTTCCTTCTCCTTGCAAGAACAGATGCTGTCCACTTGCAATACTACCTGTTTCATGGAACACCCCACTCCTTGAGCTTCAGTACTTTGTTTCGATAAATTATATATTAACGAACGTTAATTTGTAAATGGTGAACGTTCGTTAACTGAATATGAAAACCCCCGGCAGCCGCAGGTTAGCGACCGCCGAGGGTTTTCATCGCATGAATCTGTATTCGGCTATCTCATGTTAATGAACCAAATGACGGCGAGAACGCCCAGAATCGTGGAAACAACGTAGTATAAGGTAAGTCGGGTCCAATATTTTTTCGTCTTCAAATCGTACTCGGGATTTCCCTCGCGATTTTCTTTCGACATGCCCACCGCGATCGTTCCGACAATCCCGACTAACAGGAAGAAACAGATCAAGATAATGTATACGTTCAACTTATGAGCCCCCTTTAGCTTTCAGAAAAATACGCTCCCAATTCGACGACCATCGCGCCCATGCGTTCATTGCCCGGCTGCAGCACGCGGTCGACTCCCGCCGCGCGCAGCGCCTCCGCCGTCACTTTTCCTACGGCGACGGCGACCACGCGCTCCGAGAACGCGCGCCTCAGCGTTTCGACCATAGATTGCTGAGCAGCGAAGTCGAACAAGTATTTGACTTGAACCGCTGTCGTAAAACATACGGCATCCACGGCGCCGTCGACGATGTCCCGGCATAAGCCGAGCACTTGCTCCGTTTCCGGAGGCGTATGCCGATAAGGGAGCATTTGCTGCACGATCGCCCCTCTTTTTTCTAAAAACTCAATAAGACTCGGAACCGGCTCCCCATGCAGCTGAACGAACACGCGCCGCCCCTCGAAATCGTACGGCTCGAGCGCGGCCAGCAATCCTTGCATCGTCCCGTCCTCATCGGTAACCTTCGGAGATACGCCGAGTTTCTTCAGCAGGGCGATCGTTTTGTAGCCCCTGGCCGCCGCTTCGGACTGCCGAATTTGAAGCATGAATCGCTCCCGAATGCCAAGCGCTTCGGCTTGCGCAAGCAGCGCCTCCAGACCGGTCCCCGTCGTGAACACCATCCAATCGGCGCCCTGCTCCGCCACGGCACGGAGGCCGGGGGCGACTTCGTCCGCCGCGAACGTCGTCAGTCCTTGCAGCGAACGAACGAGAGCGATTCCCCCTTTCCGCTCGATCAGGGAAGTCAGCTCATCCAATTTTCTGGAACCGGCCAGCACGATTCGTTTCCCTTCCAATACTTGTACCATTCGCAATTTTCCCCTTTATTTATAATCATAGAACGCATATCCGGAAAAGGGACCATCCAATTGGATGCAAATCGGACCATCCAATTTCAACGAATCGAAACAACTCCGTCAACATTCCGCAACGAGCAGCCGCATCGCTGGACGCGGTTCATTGATACAATAAAACTATCTTATCCCTAGGGGGTGCCGCGCTTTGTGGAAACCGGATCGAACTAGCAAGAAACCTCTGTATCTTCAAATTTCCGAACATATCGAACAGCGCATCTCGTTCGGCGAGCTCCCCCCGGGCAGTCTCCTGCCGTCCGAGCGAAAGCTGGCGGAGCAGCTCGGGGTCAACCGCAGCACGATCGTACAAGCCTACGAAGAGCTGCGCGCCTCCGGAATGATCGAAAGCATGACCGGCAGCGGTACCCGGGTCAGCAAACATAAATGGGGCATGGCCCCGAAACAGACGCCGAATTGGAACCGCTACGTGGAAGGCGGCACGTTCTTGCCGAACCTCCCCTTCATGCGCCGAATCCGGGAAGGCATCCAGCGCGGCGATTCGTTCATCAACTTCGCCAGCGGAGAACTGTCGCCCGACTTGTCCCCGAACGATTCCATACAGGCCATTCTCGCGAACGAACCGTTCCGCGAACCGCTGAATTACGGCGAACCTCAGGGTTTTCTCCCTTTGCGCATCTCCTTAACATCTTACCTCAAGGAACAGCGAGGAATCCACGCGACGGACGAATCGATCCTCGTCACCTCGGGGTCGCAGCAATCGCTGTACTTGATCACGCAATGCCTGTTAAGCCCCGGGGATGCCATTGCCATCGAAAATCCGTCGTACAACTACTCGCTGCCGATGTTCCAATCCGCAGGTCTCCGTCTGTATGGACTGCCCGTGGACGAGTACGGCGTACATCCCGACGACATCCGCAAGCTGTACCTACAGCACCGAATTCGTATGGTGTTTCTCAACCCTAATTACCAGAACCCGACCGGCATCGTCCTTAGCCCCGAACGCAGAGCCGCCGTTCTGGACGTATGCGAACAGCTCGGCATTCCGATCGTCGAAGACGACCCGTTCAGCCTCACCTCGTTCGACGAGCCTTCTCCGCCGCCGCTGAAAACGATGGATCGGAACGGGAGCGTCATTTATATCGGATCGTTGTCCAAAGTGGCCGCTTCCGGCCTGCGCATCGGGTGGATGGTCGCGCCGCAATCCGTCATTCACCGGCTGGCGGACGCCAGGCTGCAGATGGACTTCGGACTCAGCATCTTTCCGCAGTGGATCGCGGCTCATCTGCTGCAGTCGCACGAAGTCGATAAGCACATGCAGCATCTCAGAGCGTCGCTGAAGCGGAGAAGGGATCTCCTTGTCGATGCGCTGCGCAGCGAGCTGCCCGATCTGCTTTCGTTCGAGATTCCGAAAGGCGGGCTGAACCTTTGGTGCAAGCTCGTCGAGCCCGCGAACGACGAACATCTCCTGGAGAACGGGATCAAGAGAGCGGTCCTGTTCGTTCCCGGCTCCGTTTACGGCTCTGAGGCGGGGTACGTCCGATTTTCCTACGCCCGCCCTCCGGAGGAGGACATCGAAACCGGCGTCCTTCGGTTCGCCGAAGCGCTGCGCGCGACGTACGAACGCCGCATATAGCAAGAAGCCGTCCAGCAGGGCGGCTTCTTCACATGTTACGAATTCCCGCCATCGATGTTCGCCGCCGCCATGTCTCTCTTCATCCCGCTGGACAACCGCCAAGTCAACAGTCCGGCCAATAAGGCCCACACCGGCGTCGAAACGCCCAGTACGCTAAAGTGAAGCGCGGCGATCGCGAACGTCACCGCCGAGGCAGCGCGGTATGTACGGTGTTGCAGCGTTGATTTCATGGAGTTCACGAATAAACCCAAGATCGAAAATCCCGTCATTAAGGCAACGAAAGACGCCGGGAGCATTTGAATGAGTTCGATCATCTTCCACGAAAACAGCCCGAAAACGATGACGATGCCGTTCGAAACGCAGGCGGCCTTCCGTCGCGAGGACAGGTCCCCCGCTTCCGGACTGCTGCACAGCGCGGTCATCATCCCTCCGACGGTGGCGGCGTGTCCCCCGAACAACCCGGCTGCGGCGCTCGCCAAGCCGGACGCGGCCATCGCCCGGTTAACGGGAGGATCCAGTTGCTGACTCTTCAAAGCGGCGAAGGCGACCGCCAAATCGTTGCTCATGACGAGCAGCGATAAGGGGAGGGCGATGGAGAACAATCCGACCCATGTAAATTCAGGAATCAGCAGGCTCGGAAACGCGTAATCGGCGTATACCGCGGCGCGGGCAGGCAGTCCGCGTTCCAACAGCAGTCCGGTCCCCCCCATAAGCATAGCCCAGATCGGAGGCGACAGCAGGTTCGTCAGCCGCGGCAGCAAGAAGTAACCCGCGACGGCGAGGATGCCGCTGATCGGAAGCTTGACGGCGGCAGGCACGATATCGAGGATATACGTCAGGAGAAGTCCTGCCAGCAGAGCGTCGATGATGGGCTTCGGGATCGCCTGGAATGTCTTAGAGAACACGCCCGAAGCGCCTGCCGCCACAATAATCGCACCCGAGAGGACGAAGCCTCCGGCTAATACCGGCCAAGAGTAATCCGCCGCAATCGTGCCAATGAACGCGATGCCGGTAATCGAGTGGGCCCCCGCGAAAGGAATCTTGAACTTTAACGTCAAGAATGTATTCAGCAGTCCCCCGATCACATACACCGAAAAGATCCAGGAAAGCTTCGCTTCGTCGGACAACCCCGCGCTCTCGGCTGCTTGAATTAATAACATGGCGCCCCCGGTACAAGCCAACAGCGCGGACACGATCCCGGTCGTAAGAAACTTCATCCTGTCGCCTCCCCTCGCTAGTCTCTTATGCAACCTTGGCGTAAGGATCCTGAATACATAGTAACGGAACTCGAGCTTCCCGTCGCCATCCGCTCCGCCGCTTCTTCTCCCCGTCCAAATTCGGCTTGAATCAAGAAACAGCGGCAGACAAATCAAGGGCCCCCGGCTACGCGTCGAACGCCTTCATCGCTCTTCGCAGCTCGCGCACCGACGGCAGCTTGCCGTACATCAGCACGCCGGTGCGGTAAATTTTCGCGGCCAGCCAGCCCATGCCGAACACCGCCGCAGCGGAGATGGCGATCGAGAGCGCGATTTCCCACGGCGCCGGGTCCGTGAGGCCGATGCGCAGGAACATCACGAGCGGCGAGAAGAACGGCACGAACGACATGACGACGATGAACGGCGAGGTGGCGTTCGTCAGCCCGTACATCGCCACGAAGAACGCCCCGATAATGAGCAGCGTCACCGGCATAATCACTTGGCCAACTTCCTCCGTCCGGCTGACGAGCGAGCCGACGGCGGCGAACGCCGTCGAGTAAATGAAATACCCGAGGAAGTAGAAAATTACAAAGTATACAAGCAGCATCGGATCGATGTCCGTCAGGCGCAATTGGAGGCCCGTCAGCAGCGGGTTGCTGTTCTGCGACAGCGTCAAGTTCGCCGCGCCGACGGCCAAGAAGAACAGCAGCTGCGTCAGGCCGACGAAGCTGATGCCGATGATTTTGCCGAACATCTGGATGAGAGGCGACACGCTGGAAACGAGCAGCTCCATGACGCGCGAGCTTTTCTCCGCCGTGATCGAGGTGGCGACGGTGTTACCGTATCCGATGACGCCCATATATAGCAGGAACAAGAGCACGTATACAAGCCCGAAGGCAAGCTGAATTTCCGAGCTGCTCTTCCCTTCGTCGCTCGACGTCAGCTGAACCGGCGCAATGTCCACGGGGGCGAACAGCTTCGCGGCTTGCTCCTCGGTCAGCCCGATGCCGTCCTTCGCGGCTTTCTGGCTCGCCGCCTGCAGGGCGGCCGCCAAGTCGCCGACGACAAGCGGCAGCGCGTCTTTCGACCTGTACGCGAAGGCGGGTATGCCGTTCGCATTCGTCTCGCCGGTCGGCACGAGGTACCCCTCCAGCTCCTTCGCTTCGACGCCCTGTCTCGCCTCCTCTTCGGAAGCGGCGGCCACGACGACGACGGCCGGTTCCGCGGCGGTACCCTCGAAGTACGCATTCATCGCGTCGAGCAGCGCCGAGTTCTCGTGCACGAGGGCGACCCGTTTCGGCCCGTCGTCCTCGGAGATTGCCGCCATCATCGACGGCAAATGGCTCAACGCCGTCAAGATAACGGCGAAAATCGCCGTCGATATGAGGAAAGACCGCTGTTTGACGGCGTTCCCGTATGTAAATTTAATGACGGTCAACAGCTTATTCATGTCGGTTCGCTCCTTGGATCGTCCGGATGAAAATGTCATGCAATGACGGCTCGTTCATTTCGAAACGGGTCACGACGTTCGCAGCCGCCGCATGATGCAGCACCCGCTGCGCCGCCGCTTCGTCGGTCACGCGGATGTCGTAGCCGTTCTCGTGCGCCTTCACGCTCAGCACGCCGTCGATGCGCTCCAATCCTTCCATCGGACGCGCCGTCGCCAGCGTCACTCGCTCCTTCGGAAACCGGCTCTTGATGCTGCGCAGGTCGCCCTGCAGCACCGCCCTGGAGCGATCGAGCACGGTGACGCTGCGGCACAGCTCCTCCACATGCTCCATTCGGTGGCTGGAGAAGACGATCGTCTTCCCTTCGTCCCGAAGCGAGGCGATCGTTTCTTTGAGCAGCTCCACGTTTACCGGGTCGAGCCCGCTGAACGCCTCGTCCAAAATCAAATAATCGGGGTTATGGATGACGGCCGCGATGAATTGGATTTTTTGCTGGTTGCCTTTGGACAGCTCCTCCACCTTGCGCCCGTAATGCTCAGGCACGCCGAATCGGTCCAGCCACTCCTTCAAAGCGCGATCCGCCGCAGACCGCTTGACGCCGCGCAGCTCCGCCAAATACAAAATTTGATCGCTGACCTTCACCTTCGGGTACAGCCCTCGTTCTTCCGGCAAATAGCCGAAGCGGCATTTCAGATGTTTCGAATACGGCTCTCCTCCGTACGAAATCGTCCCTTCATCCGGGAAAATGAGCCCGAGAATCATCCGCATCGTCGTCGTTTTGCCGGCGCCGTTCGCACCGATCAGCCCGTATATTTCGCCCGGCTCCGCCTCGAACGAAACGCCGTCCACCGCCGTTTTGTCCCCGTACCGCTTGACAACTTGCGTTAGCCGCAGCCGCTGCATCTCGTTTTACACGCTCCCGTTTTGGTTTTGTTCCATCAAGTGCCATAAGATGTCTTCCAGCTCGACCGCCCGCATTTCGAGCGGCGGCGTTCCGCGCAGGCGCAGCTCCGCTTCCGCGCGTTCCGCCTCCCGCGTCACGATCCGGACGACGTCGGCGCGGGCCGTCGGTTCGGCCGATACGACGCCGGGCAGCTGGCGGACGCGTTCCGCGTCGTCCTGCACCCACATCGTTTTCCACTCCGCAAGCAAACTATCTTTCTCATATACCCCGATCATCTGACCTTGGTACATAAATACGATCACGTCGGCGAGCCGCCGCACTTCCTCCATGCTGTGCGTGGCGATGAACGCCGTGCGGTTCCCCGGCTCCATGTAACGCTGCATTTCGTCGATCATAATGCGCCATGCGAACGGATCGAGGCCCGAAGACGGTTCGTCCAGCAGCAGCAGCTCGGGATCGCGGGAGAGGGCCAGCGCGAAGTCGAGCCGTTTCGCCGTGCCGGCCGACAGCTCCTTCAGCTTCTTGTCCGGTTCCAGCTCCAATCGTTCGACGAGGCGCTTCCATGTCGGTTCGTCCCACGACGGGTACCACCGGGCGACGAACTTGCCCCATTGCTCCACCGTCATTTGGTCGTCAAGCGGCGCGAACGGCTCGGCCGCGTAGCCGATGCGCGCTTTCGCAGCCGCGTCGTTGGCCGGATCCAGCGGTTCGCCGAACAAGCGCACTTCTCCGCGGTCCGGTCGGATCAGACCCATCAGCGTGCGGAACAGCGTCGATTTGCCCGATCCGTTCGGTCCGACCAGCGCGGCGACCATGCCGCTTTCTACCGCTAAGTCGATCGGGCCGAGGCGAAAGCTTCCGCGCCGCTTTTCGACCTGATGCAGCTCTAATACCGGCGTCATTTCAGTTCCTCCCTTTCGTATACGCGGCGCAGCGCCTGCTCGAACGCCTCCCGGATATCCCGTTCGGGAAGCCCGGACAGCTTGATCCTCTCGAGCGCCTGCGTTAACGTTTCGCGCACGGCTTCAAGCCGGTAGCGGCCTTTCCGCTCGCTTTCCACCTCGGCTACGAACGTTCCGGTTCCTTGCCTCGTCTTGACGAGCCCCTCGTTTTCCAAGTCGTGGTATACCCGGCGAATCGTAATGACGCTGCATTCCGTCGAGACCGCGAGCTCTCGGATCGAGGGCAGCATCGTGCCGGCCGGCAGCTGTTCGCTCAGGATGAGCGATTTGATTTGCGCGGCGATTTGGTGATAGAGCGGTTCCGCGCTGTCATGCGAGACGCGAATCGGCAATGGCATGCCCGTCACCGCCCCTCATGCGAAATCCCTGCCGAGCAGCGACCGCTTCAGCCGCTGCCGCATCCACCGATGCGCGAGCGCGGCCGCGGCCAACGCGAGAAGCGGCCAGACTTTGCGCCCGCTGCCTTCCATCGCCCCGCCGACCGCGAAGGCGATCGATTGCCCCGTCGTCAGCGCGAGCGCGACGACCGCGGCGATGAGGAACGTTATCGCTGCGATTGACAGCCACAGGTACCTTTTGCCGCTGGTCCCCCACTCTGCAAGGACAAACCACCCGCTGCAGACGTTGCCGAATGCGAACCAAACGAGGACAAAAGCAATGAACGCGGTGGCGTCCAGCGTCTTCGCCCAGTCGCTTGCCGCATAGAACGCGCCGAAGAAGGCGATCGTCGAAATGGGAGAAATCAAGAGAATTTGGATCGACCGGCTCCAAGCGAGCGTCTCGACCGGAATCGGCAGCGAGCGGAGCACCGCCAACGTTTTCGTGAACGAGTCGTTGCGCCAATACGGGTTATTCAAATATCCCTTGGAGTAAATAAAGCCTACCGCCGACATGAACGTGACCAAGATAATGTCCGACATGACGGTCAGCGTCGACTCCTCTTGCGCTCGATTCAACAACATTCCCGCGATCCCGCCGTACACCGCGTAAAACACTAAAGTAAACACAAATCCGGCTCTCGCATAACGCCACTGGCTTTTCACGAGGAATAACGCATCCTGCAGCATTCTGTCTCTCCTCTCGCTTGTACAGAAGCTCACCCTGTATGTATGTGTGTATATCTATATACACAGTAGCATTCCAGCTTTTGCATTGTCAATAGCTGGTTTCCTCGCTAAGTAAGTCATGCGTGCCGAATGCGGTATCCCGTAACTCGCTGCCTGCCGCCGTTCGGCTCCAGCCATCCTTCGCACGCGAGCTTGCGCAACCATTCCGAAGCGGTATGACTGCTAATCTCGAATGCTTGGGCGACATCCTTCGGCCGCACGTAACCGCCTTGACGCAGCGCGATGCGTACGATTCGCTGCTTCCGGTAATGCCAGATGCCCGCGCCTTCCTCCGCCAATCCTCCTGTCCTCAAGTAATGCCACCTGCCGAGCGCCTGCATCAGCTGCCGCCTGCACACCTCCGGCTTTTCGATGACCATGCCCGACGAAAACCGAAGCAAAAACCAGCCTTACAGCAGCAAATCATTCTGCCGCTCCAAATGATCGTCGAATTCTGCCGATGAAATGTTCTTCGCATGCGTCGTATACCCATCCAGCTCGATGGCCGTTCGAACGATTCCGTCAGTGTAACGGAAGTCGGCGTACCGCTGCTTCCCCCGAAAGTCTCGGAACGGCATCTCCGCTTCAAGCCCCTCGAATCGATAATCGAACACCGGGCCCCACACTTGATCTAAAAAAAGGATCGCTAATCCGTTCAGCGGATTTCTTTTGTTCAACTTGGCTTGACTGTCGACCTGTTCCACGTAACGCTGAGTTGCAGGATGCACCGCTGATTCCCCCAAAAAATGAAATAAGCACACGTTCCGCCGGGGGACTCCCGGTTACACGTGTGCTTCACTGCCGCCATTGTAGGCGGAATGGGGAATATTGTCAAGGCGGCGAGCTGCAGGGGCGGCGCTTCGGGAGCTAGCGGCCGCCGCAGGCGAGTAGGCGCCGTCACTGGTGCGCCGGTTTCCAGCATGGGCTCCGAGCCTCGGACGCCCGGCGCCCCCCGCCGCCGCAAAAAATTAGCGAGCTTTCTGCACTATTAGCGAGTCTAAACTCGCTATTAGTGCGAAAAGCTCGCTATTCGCCCGAGGGCGAGCTGCAGGGGCGGCGCTTCGGGAGCTAGGCGGCCGCCGCAGGCGAGTAGGCGCCGTCTCTGGTGCGCCGGCTTCCCGCATCGGGCTCCGAGCCTCGGACGCCCGACGCCCCCCCGCCGCCGCAAAAAATTAGCGAGCTTTCTGCACTATTAGCGAGTCTAAACTCGCTATTAGTGCGAAAAGCTCGCTATTCGCCCGAGGGCGAGCTGCAGGGGCGGCGCTTCGGGAGCTAGCGGCCGCCGCAGG
>NZ_DASQNA010000052.1 GCF_035645195.1 Paenibacillus sp.
CATCTAAGCGTGAAGCCCCCCTCAAGATGAGATTTCCCTGCTTGAAGACCCCATGTAGACGACGTGGTTGATAGGTTCGAGGTGGAAGCGCAGCAATGCGTGGAGCTGACGAATACTAATCGGTCGAGGACTTATCCAAAACGAATATTTCGTTCGATTCGCATCCAGTTTTCAAGGGGCAATCCCTTCATGCGGACGTGGCTCAGTGGTAGAGCATCGCCTTGCCAAGGCGAGGGTCGTGGGTTCGAATCCCATCGTCCGCTCCATACCTGTGAAATTGTAAAGCCTTGAGGAGCTCAAGGCTTTTTTTGCGCGTTTTTTCCGCAATTTTGAGATAAACAAACTGGCTCCCGGCTGCTAGAATTGATATACTGTTACATAGATTATACTAACCATATACAAAGGAAGACATGCAGCCTTATGGATAAGCCTCTAATACTGTTAGTGGACGACGATCGAGCGGTAAAGCAAGTCCTTGCGGAATCGTTGGAAGCGGAAGGACACAGCATCATCACGGCGGAAAACGGCATCGACGCGCTAAAGCTGATCGCAGAACACCAGTTCGACCTGATTCTACTGGACATTATGATGCCTCGCATGGACGGTTTGGAGCTATGCCAGAGAATTCGAGACCAATTTCCCGGACCGATCGTTATGATCAGCGGCCGGGATCGCAAGGCCGACAAGGTGATCGGATTGACGTTAGGAGCCGACGATTACATAACGAAGCCGTTCGAAATCGACGAAGTCGTGTCGCGGGTGAAAGCTCATTTGCGGCGCGAGCGCCGAGCCCGCAACGCGAGCAAAACTTCGGAACATGTTTTATCGTTCGACGGCGGCGCGCTGGTCATTCACAAAGATACGCATGAAGTCTATTTGCATTATAAGCGGTTGGATATCAGCACGAAGGAATTTCAAATTCTTTCTTATTTGGCCGAACATGCAGGAAAAGTGCTCTCTCGCGAAGAAATTTATGAAGCGATTTGGGGTACGCAGGATGCAGGCGACATCCACACTGTCACCGTTCATATCAAAAATTTGCGAGGGAAGCTCGTCGATCAGAATCGTTACATAAAAACGATATGGGGTTCCGGTTATAAGTTTACGGGTGAGAAGGATTAAACGGGGAAACAGCGTTCAGTCGAAAGGGAGAATCAGGTGGAACACGTAGTAGCGAATGCCGAACGATGGGCAAAGGAAAAATTGGGCGGAGACAGCAGCGGTCACGATTGGTGGCATATCGAGCGCGTTCGCAACATGGCGCTGCGGCTCGCGAACGAAACGGGAGCGGACGCTTTCGTTTGCGAGATGGCGGCGCTGTTGCACGATTTGGCGGACGAGAAGCTGTTCGGGGACGAGCAGCAAGGACTCCGCGACATTCGGGTGTGGTTGGAGGCGCAGGACGTGCCGCCCGTTACGGCCGACCATATCGTGGCCATAATCGCGAATTTGTCGTTCAAAGGCGGCGGGCGTTCCGGGATGCCGACGCTGGAAGGCCGCGTCGTGCAGGATGCGGATCGACTGGATGCGCTCGGAGCGGTCGGGATCGCCCGCACGTTCGCATACTCGGGTTGGAAGGGGCAGCCGATGCACGATCCGACGCTGCCGCCCCGAACGTCCATGACCGCCGAAGAATACCGCTCGGGGAAGAGCACGGCGGTCAACCATTTCTACGAAAAACTGCTGAAGTTGAAGTCGCTTATGAATACGGAGGAAGCGCGGGCGATCGCGGAGGAGCGTCATCGCTATATGGAAAGCTTCCTCGAACGGTTCGAAGCGGAGTGGAACGGACAAGACGCGCAATAATCCGAAGGCCTTCCGTCTGTCGGCACCGACGGGGGGCCTTTTGCGTGCCGCGAAACCGGTCAAGTGGAAATTGTTTGCGCGAGATGTTATGTTATGGGGGAGATTTCGCGCCGAAAGGGGTAATTTACATACATGAAGGCAAGTACGATGACGACCCAAACCGAGGTGGCGGACCGCGCCGTTTTAGTCAGCCTCGTCACCGGAGAAGAGAGCGACGAACTTAGCCGATATTCTCTGGAAGAGCTGGTGCGTCTGGCCGAAACCGCTGGCGTGGAAGTGTTGGCGACGACGATGCAAAAGCGCGATAAGCCCGATTCCAAGTGGTTTATCGGCAAGGGCAAGGTGGAGGAAGTACGCGAGCAGTTAATCGCGCTTGGCGGAAATACGGTCATTTTCAACCAGGAGCTGTCCGGGGGGCAAGTCCGCAATTTAGAGGAAGCGTTGGATGCGAAAATCATCGACCGGACGCAGCTCATTTTAGATATCTTCGCGCAGCGCGCCAAAACGAGGGAAGGAATTCTGCAGGTGGAGCTGGCGCAGCTCAGCTACTTGCTGCCGCGGCTAAGCGGCCAAGGCAAAAACTTGTCGCGTCTCGGCGGCGGCATCGGCACGCGCGGTCCCGGCGAAACGAAGCTGGAAACGGACCGCCGGCACATCCGAAACCGAATCTCCGAGCTCCGCCGACAGTTAGACGAGGTGATGCGGCATCGAAAACTGCATCGAGAACGGCGGAAAAAGAGCGGCGTATATCAGGTAGCGCTGGTCGGTTACACGAACGCTGGCAAATCGACGCTGCTCAACCGCCTGACGAAGTCGGACGTTTATGCGGAAAACCAGCTGTTCGCCACTCTAGACCCGACCTCGAGGAGCCTCCCGCTGCCGTCGGTCGGGGAAATCGTGCTGACGGACACCGTCGGTTTCATTCAGCAGCTGCCGCATGATTTGGTCGCCGCTTTCCGCGCTACGCTCGAAGAGGTGCTGGAAGCGGACTTGATCCTGCACGTAGTCGACGCGTCGTCCTCGATGCGGGAGGAGCATATCCGAGTCGTGGAAGACGTGTTGGAGGACCTCGGCGCGCAGGGGAAAGAAACGATTGTGATTTACAACAAAATCGACCAATGCACGCCGGCCGAGCGCGAAATGATCCCGACAGGCGACGACGCGCTGGCGATTTCCGCGTGGAACGACAGCGATTTGGCGTCGCTGCTCGAGGTGTTGGAACGCCGGCTGATGGGGGAGATCGTCCGGTTCCGGTTTCCTATCGAACGCGGCGATCTGATCGCCTTGGCGTACCGCGTCGGCGACGTGCTCGAATCGACGACGGAAGAGGACGCCGTTGCGTTGACGGTGAAGCTGCAGTCGAAGAGCTTTACGCCGCACGCGTCACGTTTGGAACCGTTTATCCTAGTATAATATTCATAAATGAAAGCTCGATGGGAGATAAATAGACATGATGGAGTTACATCCGAGATTGAAGGACGCCGTCGCCGCGGCGGAACGATTGGCGGAGCCGCGGCTTCGCGACATCGATCGGATGATCGACGAAAACCAATGGAAAACGATTCAAGCGTTCCAAAAGTTCAAAGTGAGCGATTTCCACTTCAGCGGCTCGACCGGGTACGGGTACAACGACCGGGGACGGGAAACGTTAGACGAAGTGTACGCGGCGGTGTTCGGAGCGGAGGCGGGTCTCGTTCGCCCGCACTTCGCATCCGGCACCCACACGATCGCTACCGCTTTGTTCGGCCTGCTTCGGCCGGGGGACGAGCTGATGTTCATCACGGGCTCGCCGTACGATACGCTGCATAAGGTTATCGGCTCCGAAGGGGACGGGACCGGCAGCCTGCGGGATTGGGGCGTGCGCTGCACGATCGTTCCGCTCACAGAGGACGGCGCCGTCGATTGGGCGGCCGTCGAAGCGGCTTGGAACCCGGCGGTGAAAGTCGTGGCGATGCAGCGTTCCCGCGGATACGCATGGCGGCCGTCTTTCACGGTCGCGCAGCTCGGGGAGATGGTCGAGCGGGTAAAGCGGCTTAACCCGAACGTCGTCACGTTCCTTGACAACTGTTACGGCGAATTCACGGAGACGAGAGAGCCGACCGAGGTCGGCGTCGATGTGATGGCGGGGTCGCTGATCAAAAACCCGGGCGGCGGAATCGCGCCGACCGGCGGCTATATCGTCGGCCGGAAGCGGCTCGTCGAGCTTGCGGCGTACCGCTTGACCGCGCCGGGCATCGGAGCGGAGGTCGGTTCGATGCTAGGTACGACCCGGGCGATTTACCAAGGGCTGTTCCTCGCCCCGCATGCGGTCGGACAAGCGCTCAAAGGAGCGGTGTTCGCTGCCGCGCTGTTCGAGTCGCTCGGCTTCGTCACGAATCCGAAATGGAACGACCCGCGCTCGGATTTGATTCAAGCGGTCCGGTTCGAGACGGCGAACCAGTTGATCGCGTTCGTGCAGAGCGTGCAGCGGGCGTCCGCCGTCGACTCGCATGTCGTGCCGGAGCCTTGGGACATGCCCGGCTACGAAAGTCCGGTCATCATGGCTGCGGGCACGTTCATTCAGGGCGGAAGCCTTGAATTAAGCGCCGACGCACCGATTCGGGAACCGTTCACGGCTTACATGCAGGGCGGCTTAACGTACTCTCACGTGAAGCTCGGCGTCATGTCCGCGATGCAGCGCATGATGGACGAAAGTATTTTGTAAATATTCATTACATATAACCTAACATAAATTGACAACTCTCCGTCATTTCGTTAAAATGTACAGTAGCACTTATAAACACTGGAAGGTTGATGTATAATGGGTGATGAAATTCGCCGCAACATGGCGTTGTTTCCCATCGGAATCGTCATGAAGCTGACCGATTTGACGGCGAGACAAATTCGTTACTATGAGCAGCACGAACTCATTATGCCGGCGCGAACATCCGGGAACCAACGACTGTTCTCTTTTAACGACGTCGAACGTTTGCTCGAGATTAAGTCCTTGATCGAGAAAGGCGTCAATATTGCAGGCATCAAGCAAGTACTGTCGCCGGTCAACAAGGAATCGGACGACGCGACGGTGCTCAACGAGCACACTGAAGTCAAGCGCCGTGAATTGACCGACAAGCAGCTGCACAAGATGTTGAAGCAGCAATTGCTCGGCGGCAACCGCAGGGGGCAAGTGTCGCTCATTCAGGGCGAGCTGTCCCGGTTCTTCAATTCTTAGCGGGAGAGACGTCGTAAGACGTTTTTCTTTTGGCTAATTTAATTTGTCGATGGGAGAGATCGCATTGGGTTACACGAAGGAAGACATTTTACGCATTGCGAAGGAAGAGAACGTTCGTTTCATTCGTTTGCAATTTACGGACTTAATGGGCATCATCAAAAACGTGGAAATTCCGGTCAGCCAGCTGGAGAAGGCGCTCGACAACAAAATGATGTTCGACGGTTCTTCCATCGAAGGCTACGTCCGCATCGAAGAATCCGATATGTATTTGTATCCGGATTTGGATACGTGGGTGATTTTCCCTTGGGTGACGGAAGATCGCGTCGCGCGATTGATTTGCGATATTTACATGCCGGACGGCACGCCGTTCGCGGGCGACCCGCGGGGCATCCTGAAGCGGGCGCTGCGCGAAGCGCAGGAGATGGGCTTCTCGACGATGAACGTGGGGCCGGAGCCGGAGTTTTTCTTGTTTAAGACGGACGAGAAAGGCAACCCCACGCTGGAGACGAACGATCAGGGCGGGTATTTCGACCTTGCGCCGACGGACCTCGGCGAAAACTGCCGCCGCGAAATCGTTCTCGTGCTTGAGAAAATGGGCTTCGAAATCGAGGCGTCCCATCATGAAGTCGCGCCGGGACAGCACGAGATCGATTTCAAATATTCGGACGCGATCCATGCGGCCGACCAAATCCAAACGTTCAAGCTCGTCGTCAAGACGATCGCCCGCAAATATAATTTGCACGCGTCGTTCATGCCGAAGCCGCTGTTCGGGATGAACGGTTCCGGCATGCACTGCCACCAGTCGCTGTTCCAGGGCGACGCGAACGCGTTCTATGACGAGAGCGACCGTCTCGGTCTTAGCGCGACGGCGCGCCATTACATGGCCGGCGTGCTCCGCCACGCGCGCAGCTTCGCGGCGATCACGAACCCGACGGTGAACTCCTACAAGCGTCTCGTTCCGGGCTACGAAGCTCCTGTGTACGTCGCTTGGTCTGCGAGCAACCGTTCGCCGATGATCCGTATTCCGGCGTCGCGGGGCCTCAGCACCCGCATCGAGGTGCGCAACCCGGACCCGGCGGCGAACCCGTACCTCGCGCTGGCTGTCATGCTGGCGGCAGGCCTCGACGGCATCCGCAACAAGCTGCCGCTCCCGGCGCCGGTCGACCGGAACATCTACATCATGAGCGAGGACGAGCGGGAATCCGCGGGCATCCCGAGCTTGCCGGCGAGCCTCAAGGAAGCGCTCGACGAGCTGCTCGGCGACGAAGTGATTTGCGACGCGCTCGGCGATCATGCGCTCGCGCACTTCATCGAGCTGAAAGAAATCGAGTGGGATATGTACCGTACCCAAGTCCATCAATGGGAACGCGACCAATACTTGTCCTTGTATTAAAACGAAACAACCCTCGACGCCTACGGCTTCGGGGGTTGTTTTTTGGTTTGTTCGACTTGCAGGTGGCGCGTCGATAGGGCTGCGTCCGCGTTATATGAGTAATGCCGAAAAAACCCGTGCCGGCGAGTTACCTCGCTGCACGGGTTTGGTTACGTTTAATGCAATTCGCGGAAGATGCCGATCACTTTGCCGAGTACGGTAACGTGCTTGTAACGCAGCGGTTCCATCGTCGGGTTTTCCGGCTGCAGGCGGATGTGGTCGCGTTCTTTGTAGAACGTCTTCACCGTCGCTTCATCGTCCTCGGTCATCGCGACGACAATATCTCCGTTCGAAGCCGTCTGCTGCTGACGGACGATAACGTAGTCGCCGTCCATAATGCCGGCCTCGATCATACTGTCGCCGACGACGGACAACATAAACACCTCGTCGTCCTTCACCATATGGGTCGGAAGCGGGAAATATTCTTCGATATTCTCTACGGCCGTAATCGGTTGTCCTGCCGTCACTTTGCCGACGAGCGGAACGCGGGATACGGCAAGGCGAACGAGCTCGCGCTCGTCGTCGTCGCCGAGCAGCTCGATCGCGCGGGGCTTCGTCGGGTCTCTTCGAATGAACCCTTTCTTCTCCAGTCGATCGAGATGTCCGTGCACCGTCGAGCTGGATGCCAAACCGACAGCCTCGCCGATTTCGCGAACGGAAGGAGGATAACCTTTCTCACGAACTTCGCTTCTTATAAATTCTAAAATTGCTTGTTGCCGGTTTGACAGCTTCGTCAAGTTCGATCACTCCAAGGATTGGTAATAAATTATAGAAATTATAACACAGAACCGGAGTTCGTACAAACATAAGTTCGAGTTTTGCAAAAAAATAAGAACAATTGTTCCTGAAATGCGTTGACACAAACGGATGTTCGTGTTATTTTGTTAACAGAACAGATGTTCCGGAATACACGTTTGGGGGACGATACCAATGAGAACGAACTTACATAAGAAGCAAGCAGCGAAGCAAGCGAGAAATACGTTTTTTATCCGATTGGCGTTGGCGCTCGTATTCATCGGACTAGGCGCGACGTCCGGAGTCATGCTCCACGCCAGCGCCATGAATCAAGGGCTGACGTCGACGTCGGAAGCTGCGGCAGCAGAAGAACCGACGAAGAGCTACGTCTTGGACGAGATGCCGATTCTATGCGTAGAGCCGGGCGATACGCTGTGGGATATCGCGGAGGAGTATGCGCCTGAAGGCGTCTCGGTGAAGGCGTATGTGAAGCAAATCATGATTGCGAACAGTTTGGAACAAGCCGCTTTGGAAGTCGGGCAAGTACTCCGTCTGCCATAACGCCATAACGGCGAAGAACGCCGCCGCATGCCCCCGTGAGGGCGTGCGGCTTCTTCGTTTTCGCGCCTTGACTTCGAAGTTGCTCCTATGTCAAAGTAGGTGGAAGAAGAAAGGGGGAGTCATCATGGTATCCGCTCGCGTACTCCGCATCAACGAGCTCGCGCGCAAGCAGAAGACGGTCGGTTTGACGGATGACGAGAAAGTGGAACAGGCCGAGCTGCGCAAAGGTTATATCGACGATCTGAAAAACTCGCTCCGGCAGCAGTTGGATGCGATTGAATTTGTAGAAGACGATAACAAAAAGGACTGAGACGGATGTCCCGCAGATGGGAACGCATGGTGGAGAAAAATCAGAAGCGGTTGAATCAAACGCGCGTGAAGCATGGCCAGTCGCCGATCGGCACGCAGGACGGCGCGATTAAAGGAAGAAGCTGGGTATTTCCGCTCGCGCTTGCGACGGCCGGCTTATTGTTCGCTTTTACGATGCCGGCGGAACGCTCCGGTGACTCGTTGTATGTCATTACGGTCATTCTTTATTTGCTGCTGGCGGTTTTCCATTACTTCGTGCGCAGGCCTTACTTGAAGGTGAGTAAGAACGCGCTGACGTGGCGCACCTATACGGGCGAGAAGACCGCGACGGCGGGCGATATCGCCTCGATCCAAGTCGGCGACAACCAGTCGTCCGTTCTGCTGAAGGACGGGAAGACGAAGCGTTCGTTCTCGAAGGTGTATCATTTGTATCCGATGGACCGGATCAACGAGGCGCTGACGCAATTCGCCGCCGCGCACCAAATCCCTTTACACCGTAGCACGAAGGAGACTTAATTCGCGATGAATAAGAAAGCCGTACTTTTTGACTTAGACGACACGCTGCTGTGGGACGAGCGTTCCGTTCAGGAAGCGTTCGATATGACGTGCCGGGAGGCGGCGGAGGCGGCGGGAGTCGATCCGAAAGCGCTGGAGCTCGCCGTTCGCAAAGAGGCTCGAGCGCTATATGAGAGCTACGAGACGTTCCCGTTCACCCAAATGATCGGCATTAACCCGTTCGAAGGACTATGGGGCAACTTCCGCGAGGGTGCCGCGCCGGAATTCCGCATAATGGAGCGCATCGCGCCGCAATATCGCGCCGAATCGTGGACTCGCGGCTTGCGAGCGCTCGGCGTCGACGACCCCGAACTCGGGGCGAAGCTTGGCGAGAGGTTCCCTGCGATCCGACGGACGCTCGCGTACGTATACGAAGAAACGTACGAAGTTCTTGATGCGCTTAAGGGCAACGTGAAGCTGCTGCTGCTGACGAACGGCTCGCCGGATCTCCAGAAGGAGAAGCTCACAGGCGTTCCGAAGCTGGCGCCGTACTTCGATCATATTATCATTTCCGGCGATTTCGGCCGGGGCAAGCCCGATCCGTCCATCTTCCGCCATGCGGTCGAGCTGCTCGGCATCGATCCGTCCGAGGGAATTATGATCGGCGACAAGCTGACGACCGACATTCTCGGGTCGAGCCGAATCGGCATGGACAACATCTGGATCAATCACCATGGAGCCGAAATCGGCGAGCATGTGCCGCCGAAGCATACGGTGACCCGTTTGAAGGACATCTTGTCGATCGTATAACGAATAACGCTATGATATCCTATCGGCCGCGGACGACTCCGCGGCTTATTTTAACATCATAAATTTGTAAGTTTCGCTGACTTCGGAGCGAGTAATTCTATACCAAGAAAAACTTCCGAAGTTTTTTATACGAACGCCCTGGCCTATTCGTGAATACAGTAACCGTAACTAGGCAATCGCGGAGGAGGTCTAATTCGCGTGGGCGGCGTATGGAGAAACGGGCAATTTCGTAACGGGTGGAAGTCTTTCGAGAACGCCGTGCGGAGCGCGCTGGCGACGATGCGCGAAGCGCCTTCCGTTCGGGGAGAATACGAGTGGGATCGGCTGCTGCAGGAGTCGCTCGCGTACTTGGAGCGGCATCGCGCTTCGGGCTATACGTGGGACTGCTTCGAAACGTTCCGTTCGGTCATTGTACGCGTCACGCTGCCGGCGGATGATCGCGGGAAGCTGCCGAACGTGCAGATCGACGGGCGCAAACTGACGCTCGCGGGCCTTCCCGGCAAGCTGGACGAGACGGTGACGCTTCCGGCGGCCGTCAGCGCGAGACGGGTCAAAGCCGACTATTCGGACGGCGTACTGGAAATCCGGCTGAGGAAAAAGCCGGCGCTGCGGGCGATTCGCAGCGTTCCGCTTCGCGTCAGCGCAAAAAAATCCCCTTCGGCTCGATAACCGAAGGGGACGGTATGGCGGCGGGTTACGCCTTCTGGAATTCCGGGTCCGCGTACGGGTGCGCGATCCAGCCTTCCGTCTCGATGAACAGGCGAACCGCGACGATTTGGCGGTTTTCCATCAGGGTAAAGAAGTGCGGCTTATGCTCCGGTACGGAGATAACGTCGCCGGCTTCGAGCTCGACGTCGAAGTAACCGACATCTTCCGTTCCTTTGATGATGAAGATGCCGCGACCCGCCGTGATGGCGCGCACTTCGTCTTCCGTGTGGGTGTGGACGTTTTCGAATTTCTTGAGGAGCTCTTCCAGGTTCGGCGTCGCGTCGGACAAGGCGACGATGTCCCATGTCCGGTAGCCGCGGCGGCTTGCCAGGTCGCGGATTTCCGCGTCGAACGTGGACAAAATTTCGTTCTTCTCTTCGTCGCTGAGGACGAACTTCTCTCTCAGGTGCTCCGGAAGCTTGGACGGATCCCAATGCTCGTACAAAACTTCTTGGCTGTTCAAAAAGGCGCGGACGTTTTCTTCGCCCGTAATGCGCTCGTTCGTGTTGCGGATGCGAATCTCTGCCATCGCAAATCCCTCTTTTCTTAATCATTAGCTATTTAGAATCATTCTAAAATTAGACTTCAATCGATTCGATTATAAGATATTTTTCTGCGGATGTCATCCGATTCGATAAAGAACTTTTCGAATTCCGAGCATTTTGCTATACTTTTAAAATTAATGCGTGATAGGGGCAGGGGGCGCTCATGATGAAACCGACGATCGAGCGGCAATTAGAGAAAAAGATCTTAATTATAGACGGCGCCATGGGCACGATGATTCAGCAGGCGGATTTGACGGCGGCCGATTTCGGCGGGGACGAGCTCGAGGGCTGCAATGAAATGCTGTGCATCACGAAGCCGGATCTCATCCGCGACATCCACGAAGCGTACTTCGCGGCCGGCGCGGACATCGTCGAGACGAACAGCTTCGGATCGACCAGCGTCGTCCTTGCGGAATACGACATTCCGCATATGGCGCGCGAATTGAATTTGGCTGCGGCGCGGCTCGCGAAGGAAGCGGCGGACAAGTATTCGACGCCGGAATGGCCGCGGTATGTCGCCGGCGCGATGGGACCGACGACGAAGACGCTGTCGGTGACCGGCGGCGTTACGTTCGACGGCCTGGTGGAGTCGTACTATGAACAGGCGCTCGCGCTGATCGAGGGCGGGGTCGACGCGCTGCTGCTCGAGACGTCGCAGGATACGCTGAACGTCAAAGCGGGCAGCATCGGCATCCGGAAAGCGTTCGAGACGACAGGTATCCGACTGCCGATCATGATTTCCGGCACGATCGAGCCAATGGGCACGACGCTGGCGGGGCAAAACATCGAGTCGTTCCTCGTGTCGCTCGAGCATTTGAAGCCGATATCGATCGGTCTCAACTGCGCGACGGGACCGGAGTTCATGAAGGACCACATTCGGACGCTGGCGAAGCTGACGGATGCGGCGGTCTCCTGCTACCCGAACGCGGGCTTGCCGGACGAGAACGGCAACTACCACGAGTCGCCGGAATCGCTCGCGAAGAAGATGGCCGGCTTCGCCGAGCAAGGCTGGCTTAACATCGCCGGCGGTTGCTGCGGCACGACGCCGGAACATATCCGCGCCATGGCGGAAGAGCTCGGCCGGTTCCAGCCGCGTGCGCGCGCGGGCGAACACCCGCCGGCGGTATCCGGCATCGAGACGGTGTATCTCGAAGAGGACAGCCGTCCGCTCATGGTCGGGGAACGCACGAACGTAATCGGCTCGCGTAAGTTCAAGCGGCTCATTTTCGAAGGGAAGTTCGAGGAAGCTTCCGAGATCGCCCGCGCTCAGGTGAAGAGCGGAGCGCACATCATCGACGTCAACCTTGAGGATACCGAGCTTGACGAGAAGAAGGCGATGGCCGAATTCCTCCAGCTCGTCACGAAGAAAGTGAAAGTGCCGCTCATGCTCGACTCGACGAACGCCGAAGTGCTTGAGATCGGCCTTAAATATTCGCAGGGTAAAGCGATCATCAACTCGATCAACATGGAGGACGGGCTCGAACGGTTCGAGAAGGTCGTGCCGCTCATCCACAAATACGGCGCGGCGGTCGTCGTCGGCCTCATCGACGAGAAAGGGATGGCCGTTTGGGCGGAGGACAAGCTGCGCGTCGCGAAACGGTCGTACGACATTCTCGTCAATCAATACGGCGTCAACCCGCGCGACATTATTTTCGACCCGAACGTGTTCCCGGTCGGCTCCGGCGATCCGCAGTACATCGGTTCGGCGAAAGCGACGATCGACGGCATCCGGCTCATTAAGGAGCATTTCCCGGAGTCCTCGTCGATTCTCGGCATCAGCAACATCTCGTTCGGCTTGCCGCCGGCGGGCCGCGAGGTGCTGAACTCCGTGTTCTTGTATCATAATACGAAGGCGGGCCTCGGCTACGCGATCGTTAATACGGAGAAGCTGGAGCGCTACGCGTCGATCCCGGAAGAAGAACGGAAGCTCGCGGAGGACCTCATTTTCCAAACGAGCGACGAGACGCTTGCCGCGTTCGTCGCGTACTTCCGGGAAAAGAAGGTCGAGAAAAAAGAAAAGACGAGCACGCTTTCGCTCGAGGAGCGGCTCGCGTCTTATATCGTCGAAGGCACGAAGGAAGGGCTTATTCCGGACCTCGACGAAGCGTTGAAAACGGCGACGCCGCTCGAGATCATTAACGGGCCGCTTATGGCGGGCATGGACGAGGTCGGCCGGCTGTTCAACAACAATGAGCTGATCGTCGCGGAAGTGCTGCAGAGCGCCGAAGTCATGAAGGCCGCGGTATCGCATCTGGAGCCGTTCATGGAGAAATCGGAGTCGAGCGTCAAGGGCACGATCATGCTGGCGACGGTCAAAGGCGACGTGCATGACATCGGCAAAAACTTGGTCGAGATCATCCTGACGAACAACGGCTACAAAATCATCAACCTCGGTATCAAGGTGCCGCCGGAGCAGCTGATCGAAGCATACAGGAAGGAAAAGCCGGACGCGATCGGCCTCTCGGGCCTCTTGGTCAAATCGGCGCAGCAGATGGTCACGACCGCGCAGGATTTGAAGGCGGCCGGCGTCGACGTGCCGATTCTCGTCGGCGGCGCGGCGCTGTCGCGCAAATTCACGAAGACGCGCATCGCCCCCGAGTACGACGGACTCGTCCTGTACGCGAAGGATGCGATGGACGGCCTCGATATCGCGAACAAGATCATGAACCTTGAAGAACGGGAGCGCCTCATCGCGGAGCTTCGCGAAGCGATAGAGTCGGACGTGAAGGAGTCGGGCAAGAAGGAGAAAGCGGGGCCGTCGTCCGACGCGCCGAAGGTGTCGAACGTGTCCCGCGACGTTCCGGTGCAGGTGCCGAAAGATACGGAACGGCACATTCTGCGCGATTACCCGATCGCGCATCTGCTGCCGTACGTGAACATGCAGATGCTGCTCGGCCACCACTTGGGGCTGAAGGGCAAAGTCGCGACGCTGCTCGAGGAACGCGATCCGAAGGCGCTGCAGCTGAAGAGCGTCGTCGACGACATTTTCGAGGACGCCATCAAGAACGGAACGATCAAAGCGAACGGCATGTACCGTTTCTTCCCGGCGCAGTCGCGCGGCAACGACGTCATCGTGTACGATCCGGAGGACCGCAGCCGCGTGCTGCAGACGTTCACGTTCCCGCGCCAAGACGTCGAGCCGTATTTGTGTCTCGCCGATTACCTGAAGTCGGTCGACAGCGGAGAGATGGACTACGTCGGCTTCCTCGTCGTGACGGCGGGCGCCGGCATCCGCGACCTTGCGGAGTCGTATAAGCAGAAGGGCGAATATCTGCTGTCCCACGCCGTTCAGGCGGTCGCGTTAGAGACGGCCGAAGCGTTCGCCGAACGCGTTCACCAACTGATGCGCGACGTATGGGGAATTCCGGATCCGGCGAACCTAACGATACAAGGGTTGTTCGCGGCTAAATATCGAGGGCAGCGGTTCTCCTTCGGGTATCCGGCGTGCCCGAACCTGGAGGATCAAGCGCCGCTGTTCGAGCTGATGAAGCCGGCGGACATCGGAGTCGAGCTGACGGACAGCTTTATGATGGAGCCGGAAGCGTCCGTCTCGGCGATCGTCTTCTCGCATCCGGAAGCCCGATATTTTAACGTGGATAAGGCGGAGTAACGGTGGAATTGTATTTTCTTGGCACGGGAGCGGGGATGCCGACGCGCAAGCGGAACGTCACCTCGGTCGCGCTCAACCTTATGACGGAGCGCGGCGTCGTATGGCTGTTCGACGCGGGCGAGGGGACGCAGCACCAAATGCTCCAATCGCCCATCAAACCGGGCAAAATCGAGTTCTTGTTTCTGACCCATCTGCACGGCGACCATTCGTACGGCGTGCCGGGACTGCTGTCGAGCCGTTCGTACCAAGGCGGGGAAACGCCGCTGACGATTTTCGGCCCGCCGGGCACCCGCCATTTCGTCGAGACGGTGCTCGAGGTGAGCGGGACGCATCTCGAATACGAGGTGCGCATCGAAGAGATCGGCGAAGGCGTCGTGTTCGAGGACGAGCAGTTTCGCGTCACGGCCGCCAAGCTGGAGCATCGGATCGAGTCGTACGGCTTCCGCATCGAGGAGAAGGACGTCCCCGGGGCGCTCGACAGCGCGCGGCTGGCGCGGGAGGGCGTGCCGGCGGGGCCGCTGTACGCGAAGCTGAAGCGGGGCGAGTCGGTGACGTTGCCGGACGGGCGCACGATCGACGGCGCGAAGTACGTCGGCGCGCCGCAGCGAGGGCGCATCGTCGCGATCTTCGGCGACACGCGCCCGTGCCCGAGCGAGCTGGCGCTGGCGCAGGGGGCGGACGTGCTCGTGCACGAGGCGACGTATATGCACGAGCGGGCGGACAACGCGCACCGCTACTTCCACACGACGGCGACGCAGGCGGCGGAGCTCGCGGTTCGCGCGGGCGTCGGGGCGCTCGTCATGACCCATCTGTCGTCGAGGTATCAGGACGAGAGCGTCCATCATTTGCTCGAGGAAGCGCGGGCCATTTTCCCGCATTCCCACGTGGCCGAAGATTTTTGGTCGTACGCGATTCCGCGCCGGGACGATTAATCTCATAAGCGAAAAAGGCGAACCCGCCGACGAACGGAGCACATGTCTCCGATTCGCCGGACGGGTTCGCCTTTTTATTTACGGATCTCGACTATGCCTGTTCCGTGCGCACCGCCGTGCCGCTGACCGTCACCATCAGCATGCCTTCGCGGACGACTTCGTAGTCGATGTCGATGCCGACGACCGCGTTCGCGCCGAGGCTGCGAGCGTAGCTTTGCATCTCTTGGATCGCGATTTCGCGCGCTTCCTTCAGCTTCTGCTCGTAGGCGCCGGAACGGCCGCCGACGATGTCGGTGATCGAGGCGAACAGGTCGCGTACGATGTTCGCGCCCATAATGGCTTCGCCGTTTACGATCCCGAGATATTCTACGATTTTTTGGCCTTCGATCGCATTCGTTGTCGTAATAATCATGAAATCATGCCTCCTAAGATTTTGCAGCTTGCTCGGTATTACGTTTCGCGCGCGCCAAACGTTTCGTCCCTTACAAAATATTTAAATGATTAACGATAAAAGTTAACGGAACGCTGGTACGCTGAAGGCGACGAAACTTTGCAAGGAGGACGGATCGACATGGATACGGCGAGTCATGTATTGTTCGGGGCGACGATGACGGGGTTAGCGATGACAGATCCCGCGATCGCGGCTCACCCGGAACGATTCGGTTTCGTGCTGGCTGCGATGGTGCTAAGCTCCCACGCGCCCGATTTCGACACAGTCGTGAGACTGAGAGGACGCAGCGCGTATTTGCGCTGGCATCGCGGCGTTACGCATTCGATTCCCGCACTGTTTGCATGGCCTTTGCTGCCGTTCCTCGCTTACGCGTACGCGTTCGGCACGGACGTCGCCGGGGTCCACTTGTACGCATGGTGCTTCGCAGCGGTGCTCTGGCATGTCGTCTTGGACGCGCTGAATGGATACGGGGTGCAGTGTCTGCGTCCGTTCACGCGGAGATGGGTCCATCTCGACGTGCTGACGCTGTGGGATCCGTTTTTGTTTGCGATTCATGGGGCCGCGCTGGCGCTGTGGGCCGCCGGCGCCGTGGAACCGTACCCGACATTTCCCGCTTTGTATGCACTGACGTTCCTATATATCGGCCTGCGCGGCTGGCGGCGGCGCCGCTGGCTGCAACGCATTCGCGAAGCGTTCCGCGCGGAGGGCGTGTGTTACGTCATGCCTTGCCTGCATTGGTGGCGATGGGCGTTCCTCGCCGAACGGGAGGACCGCTTCGTCAGCGGGTTTATTCGTGATGGGCGGGTCGAGGTCGCCGGAACGGTCATGAAAAGCGCCTCTTCGGAGACCGATCCGTGGGTCCAGGCATCGAAGTCGGCGGATGCGGTGGACGCGTTCCTCGGCTTCGCCGCTCGGGCGCATGTCGACGTGAGGGAGACGGAGGAAGGCTGCGAGGTGCGGTGGAGCGACGTACGGTTTCACTTCGGCGGGAAGCTGCCGTTCGGCGTCGAGGTGAAGTTCGACCGCGACCGGCGCATCGTGTCCGAGTCGATCGGCTGGCGCAAAAAGGTGTGGGAAGGACCTTACGTTTGACGCGCTTATTTTGCAATTGACCGTATTAATTTTTATGTGCTTTAATTATACGCAACCTCAACTGATTGCACGAATCGACATTTTTCGCGGGAGGACCAAGACATGAGCATACAGCCGCAACCGCGAAAACGAATCGGGGATTTGCTGGTCGAAGCCGGCGTACTGACCGCCGAGAGGCTGCAGCAGGCCCTTCAAGAGCAAAAAGAATCGAAGCTGAGACTGGGCGACCTGCTCATTCAACGGGGATACGTGTCCGAGCAGCAGTTCATCCAAGTCCTCGAGTTTCAGCTCGGCATCCCTCATGTTCAGTTGTTCCGCCAAAAAATCGAACAAAAAGTCATTAACATGATTCCGCAGCGCCTCGCGGAACAGCATACGGTCATTCCGCTGCGCGTCGAAGGCAATAAGCTGGTCGTCGCCATGGCGGATCCGCTCGATTATTTCGCGATCGACGAGCTGCGCATGAGCACGGGCTTCCGTATCGAACCCGTGCTCGCCTCCCGCGACGAAATGAAGCGAGGCATCAAACGGTTTTACGGCCTGCAGGAGAACGTCGAGCAGATCATGCAAAACCTCCAGTCTCGCGAAACGACGGAGGACGCCGCGGCCGCAGCGCCGGCGGAAGACGATTCGCCGGTCGTTAAAACCGTGAATCAAATTATCTTGACCGCCGTTCAAAACGGGGCGAGCGACATTCACATCGACCCGCAGGAAGATTCGCTGCGCATCCGGTACCGCATCGACGGCGTCATGCGGACGGAACAGACGCTGCCGCCTCACATGCAGGGGGTCATCGTCGCGCGGATCAAGATTATGGCGAATTTGAACGTCGCCGAGCGGCGTCAGCCGCAAGACGGCCGGGTCGAAATGGATATCCAATACCGCAAGGTAGATATTCGGATTTCGACGATGCCGACGATTCACGGCGAGAAGGTCGTCATGCGGGTGCTCGATCTCGGCAACGCGCTGACCGACATCGAGAAGCTGGGTTTTTCCGATCACAATTTGGCGCTGTTCCGCTCCTGCATCTCTAGCGCGTACGGCGTCGTATTGATCACCGGTCCGACGGGAAGCGGGAAAACGACGACGCTGTATTCCGCCTTGTCGCAGCTGAACGGGGAAGAGGTCAATATATTGACCGTCGAAGATCCGGTGGAATATCAGCTCCACGGCGTTAACCAAGTACAGGTCAACCCGCAGACGGGTCTTACGTTCGCGGTCGGGCTCCGGGCGATGCTGCGTCAAGATCCGAACATCATCATGGTCGGGGAAATTCGCGACGCGGAAACGGCCGAAATCGCGATCCGGGCCGCCATGACCGGCCACTTGGTGCTAAGCACGTTACATACGAACACGGCGATCAACGCAGTGACCCGTTTGATCGATATGAACGTCGAACCGTTCCTGATCTCATCGTCGCTGAAAGGCGTCGTCGCGCAGCGGCTCGTCCGGCACGTCTGCTCGAAATGCGCGGCGCCGTACGCGCCGAAACCCGAAGAGCGGGAGATGCTCGAAGCGAACGGCTTCGGCGTCGAAGGGCTGCGGCGCGGCGCCGGCTGCGAGGATTGCGGCCGGACGGGCTATCGCGGGCGGATTGCTATCCACGAGGTGCTGACGCTTGACGACGAGCTCCGGTCGATGATTTTGCGGCGCCGGTCGGATAACGAATATCGGCAGTACGCGCTGAAGCGCGGGTTCGTGCCGATGCTCGCGGACGGCCTCGCCAAAGTCGCCAAAGGCTTTACGACCGTGGAAGAAATTTTGCGCGTCACGAGCGGAGATTCGGTGTAGGTCCGAAGGACCGCCCGGTTTCGCTATCCATAGACTCACAGAGGAGAAGGATGTCGCCATGGAAACCCAGCTGCAGATGGACCGTTTGCTTCGCTACGCGCACGAGAGAGGCGCCTCCGACGTACATATTACGGCCGGTGCTCCCCCGATGTTCCGGATCCACGGCGACATGCAGCCCGCCGGGAGCGAGCCGCTGACGCCGCTCGCCGCGATGGAACTGACGAAACAGCTGCTGACGCAGGAACAGTACGAAGCGTTCCTCTCGCGCGGCGATTTCGACGGTTCGTACGGCATCGAAGGCGTCGCCCGGTTCCGGGTGAACGCGTACCGGCAGCGGGGTAACGCGTCGCTGACGATCCGGATCATTCCGACGCACATTCCGCCGCTCGAGAGGCTCGGCCTGCCGCCCGGCGTGCTCGATTTCGTGAACAAGCCGCAAGGACTGCTGCTCGTCACCGGACCGACGGGAAGCGGGAAATCGACGACGCTCGCCGCGATGATCGATTATATCAACCAAACGCGCAGCGAACATATTATCACGCTCGAGGATCCGATCGAATTCGTGCATCCGAACAAACGCTGCATCGTCAATCAGCGGGAAATCGGCGTCGACACGGCCTCGTTCGGCGTCGGCCTGCGGGCGGCGCTCCGGCAAGATCCCGACGTCATTCTCGTCGGCGAAATGCGAGATTTGGAGACGATCTCGACCGCCATCACCGCCGCGGAAACGGGTCATCTCGTGTTCGGTACGCTTCATACCGCCGACGCTCCGCAGACGATCGACCGGATCATCGACGTCTTCCCGCCGGAAGCGCAGCAGCAGATCCGCGTGCAGCTCGCGGCGGTGCTGATCGGCGTCGTCGCGCAGCGGCTGCTTCCGAGGGCGGACGGCTCGGGCCGCGTCGCCGCGATGGAGGTGCTCGTCGGCACGCCGGCGGTCGCGAACTTAATCCGTACGGAGAAGGTGCATCAAATCCGGTCGGTCATGCAGACGGGCAGAGCCCAAGGCATGCAGACGATGGAGACGGCGCTGCGGGAGTTGGTGCAGCAGCGCGTCGTAACGATGGAGACCGCGAAGGAAGCGCTATTCGGCTTCGGGGAATTGGGATAGGCGAGGGGAACGGCGCATGGGGAAGTTCAAATACGTGGCCGTCGACCAATACGGCATTTATTCGAAAGGCACCCTCGAAGCCGCTTCGCTCGCGAATGCGGTGGAGACGCTTCGGGAAAGAGGGCTATGGGCGATTCGCTGCTTCGATCCGGGATCCAGCATTTGGCACCGGGAGCTGAAGCTCGGCGGCCCGAGGGTGAAGACGCAGCATTTCACCGTGTTTTGCCGGCAGCTCTCGACGTTGTACAAGTCCGGCGTCAATATGGTGGAAGCGGTCAAGGCGCTGTCCGAGCAGACGGAGAGCAAGGAATTCCGCAAGGTGCTCGCGAGCGTCGCGGAAGACTTGAAGCGAGGGTCGCAGCTGTCGGCTGCGGCGGCGCAGTTTCCGACCGTGTTCGGCAACGTATTCGTCAGCATGGTGCGCGCCGGGGAAGCGAGCGGCAATCTGGACGAGATGCTGCTGCGGCTGGCGGTGTTTTACGAGAAGGAGCACAACACGCGGGAGAAGGTGAAGTCCGCGATGGTGTACCCTGCGCTCATGCTCGTCATTATGGCGGTGGTCGTTACCGCGATGATGCTGTTCATCATCCCGCGTTTTATCGCAACGTTCGACTCGATGGGCCTGCAGCTGCCGCTGCCGACGCGCATCGTCATCGCGATTAGCCATTTCGTGCAGGCGAATTGGCCGGCCGTCATCGGAGCGTTGTTCGTGCCGACATTGATCTCTAGCGCGGTGAAGAGGCTGCCGAAAGGGACGTATGCGCTCGATTGGCTGAGGCTGAAAGCGCCCGTATTCGGCGCATTGGCGCAAAAGCAGGCCCTCGCCCGGTTCGCCCGCGTGTTCAGCTCGTTGTACGGCGCGGCGATCCCGATGCTGCAGTCGCTGTCGATCGTAGCCTCCGTCGTCGACAACGAGGTCATCTCCCGGGTAATCCTGAACTCCCGGGAGCAGATCCGCAGCGGCGATTCGATCGCGGAGCCGTACCGGTCGTCCTGGGTGTTTCCGCCGATGGTCGTGCAGATGCTGGCGATCGGCGAAAAATCGGGGGCGCTCGATTCGATGATGGAAAAAGTGGCGGATTTTTACGAAGCCGAAGTCGATCAAACGACCGACCGGTTAAAATCGGCGCTCGAACCGCTTATGATCGTGGCGCTTGCGGCGGTCGTCGGAGGCATCGTGTTAGCGGTCATGCTCCCGACGTTCCAGCTGTTTGACAATATATAATTTCTACACAGGGAGAGAGCCGCATGAAAAAGCTGCTGAAAAATCAAAAAGGATTGACGTTGGTCGAGCTGTTGGCGGTTATTGTGATTTTAGGCGTGATCGCGGCGATCGCGGTACCGTCGATCGGGGGGATTATCGCAAACTCGAAAACTTCGGCGGACACGCAATCCGTTGCTTTAATTAAAGAAGCTGCCGAGCGTTACGCTTACGATAAAAACCTAGCTACTTCCGTTACGTCAGTAACCATTGCAGATTTGGTGAGCAACGGATATCTCAAGAGCGCTCCGGTAGAACAAGCCACCGGGAAAGCCTACACTACTGTAGCGGTTGCCTGGGCGAATGCCACGGGGTGGACTGCCGGAAGCGTGGCTGTGGCGGCGCAATAACGGTTATTCGCAAGTCAGTAAAAAAGGTAACTCACTCGAGTTGCCTTTTTTCACATAAGGAGCAATTCCCATGGAACAGCTGCATCTCTGGTTCGCGGCGGCGCTCGGGGCGTTCGGGCTCTTGATCGGCAGCTTTTTGAACGTCGTCGCGATCCGCGCGCTAAACAAACAATCGATCGTGTACCCGCCTTCGCATTGCGTGCACTGCAAGCACCGATTACGGGCATGGGACTTAATCCCCCTGCTCAGCTACGCGGCGCTTCGGGGGCGGTGCCGCTACTGCCGAACGCGGATCTCGGCCGCGTATCCGATCGGCGAAGCGGCGACGGCCGCGCTGTTTTTCTGGACGGGCCTTCGGTTCGGGCCGTTCGACCCGGAATGGCTCGCGGGGGCGCTGCTGTGCGCCGTGCTCGTCGCCGTCGTGCACACGGATCTGAAGGCGATGCTCATTCCGGATCGAATCGTGTTCCCGGCGGTCGCGCTCGCGGCGCTGCTTCGCGCGTTCGTTCATCCGCTTCCGCTATGGAACTATGCGCTCGCCGCAGCGGTCGGGTTCGGCGTGCTGTACTTGCTCGCCGTCGTCAGCAAAGGCGGAATGGGCGGCGGGGATATCAAGCTGTATTTGTTCATCGGATTGACGTGCGGCTTTGCGGCGACGCTGCTGTCGCTGTTCGCGGCAAGCTTGTTCGGCACGCTTTACGGAATCGCCGCGCGGCTAGCCGGCCGGACGGAGCGAGGGCGTCCGATTCCGTTCGGTCCGTTCATCGCGGCCGGGGCGATTTTGTCGTTTTTTTACGGTCAAGCTTGGATCGAGGCATACTTGGGTCTTTGGATATAAAAACGGGTACCGGACCTTATGCACTTATGCGATAATGTAGAATTATGTAGAAAAGTGTAAAAACGTGGCGAACAACTTAGATAGACAGGGGGGGCGGGGCATGCTTTGGACTCAAGCGAAGGAAGCGCTGCTTCCGTTATTTCATTCCCGCTCTCTCGGCATCGAAATTACCGACCGCGAAGCGCGTTGGATCGAGCTGGACCGCATCGGAAGCGGGAGCGCGGACGTCGTCGCGATGGATACGGAACCGCTGCTCGAGGGAGCGGTCGACGAAGGGCGCATTTTGCAGCCGCAAGCGGTCATCCAAGCGCTGCAGACGCTGCGCCAGCGGACGGGGAGCCGCACGAAGAAGGTTCATCTGCTGCTGCCGAGCACGGTGACGATGGTCCGGTTTTTGACGCTGCCGGACGTACCGGCGAAAGACCTGAAGAAGATGATCGATTTCGAGCTGCGCTTCAACATTCCGCTGCCGTTCGACAAGCCGTACTACGACTTCGCGAAGCTGCCCGCGGCGCGTACGATTGCGAGCAGTCCCGAGACGGCGCCGGCGATCGAGCCGAACGCATGGAATCTCGGCATGCAGGAGGCCGCCGCGGCGTCGGAGCCGGAGGACGGCGGCAAGCCGGCGAAGCAGTGCGAGGTCATGATCGTCGCGGCGCCGCTCGAGACGATTGAGGAGTATGCTTCCGTCGTTCGGTCGGCGGGGCTGCGGCCCGCCAGCATTGAAATTAAGGCGCTGTCGCTGTTCCGCGTCGCGGAACGGCTGACGCCGCTCGATGCGAACGCGACGATCGTCATGATCGACATTACGTCGACGTACGCGGATATCGGTATTTACCGCGAAGGGGCGCTGCGGATTACGAGGAATAAACCGATTCGATTTCCGGACATGCCAAACAAGGCGGAAGATGCGGACGATTGGACTCGCTTCGAATTCCAGAGCGCCTGTCAAGATTTAGCGTCGGAGGTCGAGCGATTCATTAACTTCTATCGGTATTCGCTGAACAATCGCGATCACGAGGTGCAGCAGCTGCTGCTCTCCGGAGAGCCTGCCCGGCTCGGCGACATCGCCGCATTTTTCGCGGAGCGGTTTCCGTTCGAAACGCGCGAGCTCCGCTTCGACGGCGGGCTGCGCATTCCCGCCGGCGCGCCGAATGTCCTCCGATTCGTCGGTCCGCTCGGACTGGCGCTAAGGGGGCGAGCATGATGATGAAGCCGATTAACCTGCTGCCGCGCAAACCGTTCTGGGAAGAGCGGTTCGTGCCGCTGTTCGGGGGGCTCGCCGCCGCGTACGCTTTGTCCGCCGCGCTGCTGGCGTTCGGCGCTTCGTCGGCCGACCAGGCGCGCATCCGGGACGAGGCGGAAATCGACGAACTGCTCATTCAGATGGTGCTGCTTCGTCAGGAGCGCATGCCGGCGCCGGAGGCGCTGCGTTTCGAGCAGTACCGGAATATCGTCGGCGCCGTCGAAGGGCAGCGATACGATTGGCCTTCGACGCTGCGCGACATCGCCGCGCCGCTGCCGGGCGCAGCCCGGTTGGCGAACGCCGCGTACGACTCCGCCGAGGCAAGCGTCGCGGTCGTTGCGCATTTCAAGGCGATGAAAGACGTCGCTGCATATGTGGACGCGCTGAAGACGTCCGGTGCGTTCGAAGACGTGCTGATCACGGCACTGACGACCGAAACGGCCACGCTCGCCGAGGAAGCGCCCGCGGCAGCGTCTGCCGCGGATCCGGCTGCTGCGTTCCAGCCGTCGGACGATCCGCTGCTGGCCGAGCTCGAGTGGATCATTTTCCGCGAGGCGGTCCTCCAAGAAAGCGGGGTCGCGCTGCCGAAGGACAGTCCTTCGGCAGAGGCGCCGGTTGACGAGCGGCTCCAGGGGGCGTTCACCGCGGAAGAAATCGCGAGCGCCTGGGAAGCGGCGAGCCGATATCGAGCCGCCGAGGCGCCGGTCGCGGCGCCGGTCGAGCCGGCGTCCGTTACGTATTACCGCGTCGAGCTGGCGCTTCGCGCGGCCGGCATACAGCCGAGCGTCGCCGCCGGCTCGGGTGAGGGGGTCGGCCCGTGATCAGCAAGCAGCAATGGACACAGCTCAGGGGAGCGCTGCGGCGGCCGAAGGTCGCCCTGCTGCTCGTCGCCCTCCTCGGCGCGGCGCCGTCGATCGCGATTTTGATCGAAGCGTATGCGCCCGCCGTCCAAGCGCAGCTGCAGACCGCCGCGGAGGCGGAGCGGCTGCGCGCGCAGCGCGCGGAGCTGACGGCGACGCCGATTCCGGCGCCGTTCCGGCCGGAGGACATGGGCTCGTGGCTCGCCAAAGTGCCAGTCGAGAATAATCACGCAGCGCTGCTGCAGATGTTGTTGGCCATCGAGGCGGAAAGCGGCGGCCGCATCAACAGCTTCACGGTCGAAGACGAGGAGACGGAGCCCGGAAACGTGCTGGATGCGCTCGCTGCGGCGCAGGCGTCCCAACAGCAGCAGACGGAAGACGTGCAGGAAGCTTCCGCTTCGCCGTCGCCGGATCAAGCCGCCGGGGCCGTTCCTTCGGACCGCCTTGTTTCCGAGATGGCGACGGTAGAGGTGTCCGGTTCGTATGCCCAGGTGATGGGCTTTTGGGAGCGGCTGACCCGAGCGGAACGGATCGTCGTCGTCCGGGACTGGGAGCTGACGACAGCCGCCGCTTCGGCGCCGGCGGGCGAGGACGGATCGGGCGTCGTCGGGCTGCGGATCAGCTTTTATACGTATACCGCCCCGGCGTTCGCCGATTTGGCGGAGGCTGCCGTCCCGCCTCGGGCGGAAGGCGCGCCGAAACGCGAGGATCCGACGCTCAGCAACGAACGCTTTTACGAACAACTTGCCGAATCGCAGGAAGGGGAATAACATGCGCCGAACCCGCTCTTGGATTATACCGCTCGTCGTGGCGGCGTCGTTCGCCGTTTCCGGCATCGCTTGGGCGGAAGGGCGTTATCGGAAAATCGAGGCGTTCTTCGAGAGTATCGATTTCCGCATCAACGGTCAGACAACGAAAGTCGACAAAGAATCGCTGATTTACAACGGCTCGATCTACGTTCCGCTGCGCACCGTCTCCGAGCTGCTCGGGGCGGAACCGTTCTGGGACGCCACGACGCGAACGGTATCGCTCGAATTCGTCGGCAACGACGCGGACATGCTCGGAAGCGCCGTGGAATACGGTTTTTATCAATACATCTCCATGGAGCACAACCGGATCGTCGCCAGTTTGGCTCAGCATTTGCGGGCAGGGGACGCGGCGGGCATCCGCGCGGACATCGAGGGATGGGGTCGTTTGCGCGACATCGCGCTCGATCTGAAGGACGAGCGGGCGGCCGACAGCTTCGACAAACTGATGGTCGCGGCGGACGTGCTGCGCACGGGATGGGCGAACAAAAATTTCGAGCAGTACACGGTCGCTTGGGAGCTGCTGCGTTCCGCGTACGCCGAGCTGCGCGGGCATTTGACGGAGAAGCTGTCCGAGCAATGACGACAAGGGGGGGACGGGCATGCCGATACGCAACGAACGCGGGGTCACGCTGATCGAAGCGGTGGCGGCGATGCTTGTCCTCAGCGTCGTCGTCATCGTTTTCTTGAACGTATCCGGTTATTCCGCGCTGGCGGGGCGGCAAGCCGACAAACAGCAGGAGGCGCGGCGGATCGCGGAGGAGCAGCTTCATCAGTGGAGAGCGCTGCTTCTTGAGGATCCGAGTCCGTCACTGCCGTACGCGTCGACGACGCAGGGCTACGCGGTCTACATCCAAAGCGCTTCGGTCGGCAACGTGCAGTACGAGACTTCCGCGTTCGGTTCGCGGCACGTCTCGCTGCAAGCGTTCGCGCTCCTCGGGGGACAGCCCGAGGTCGTCACCGTAACGGTGTCGTGGGAGGGCGGGCCATGATGCGGCCGCTGCGCAACGAGCGCGGCCTGACGCTCATCGAACTGCTTGCCTCGCTTGTGATCGGCGCGATCGTGCTGGCCGCCGCCACGACGGTGCTCGGCTCCGTCTCCCATTGGTTCGCGACGTCGGGACAGCGCGCCGCGGATCGAGCCGACGTCGACCGGACGATGCAAGCGCTCGCCGCGGAGCTCGGGAGCGCGAGTCGGGCCGTTTATTTCGACGCACTGGGAGAAATTCGATACGTTACAGGGGACGGAGTTTCCGTCGTTTACAAAGCCGCCGTTTTCGACGAGACTACCGGGACCGTTACGGTATATCGTTTCGGCGATGCCTCGCGTTTTACCGACGGAACGGTATCGTTGACGAGCCGCCCGGGGATGTATGCGGCGCCTATGCCGCTCGGGGGTAACTTGGACTCAATCGTTTTCGAGATTCAGGGAGTCGATTCCGGCACAGCGGCAAGCAACGGCGAATTGATCGAGATCGAGGCGGCGTTCCAGATCGCGCAGGTAACGAATGCGGGGGTAACGCGAACGTCGTTACAACCCGAGCGAAGAATCGTGAAATTGCTCGACGAGAACGGGGCGAATTAAACCGAAGGAGGCGCGGCCATGAACCGGATACGGAACGAACGGGGCGGCGCCTCCCTCATGTACGTCACCATGATCGCGCTGGTGCTGATGATCGTGACGCCGGCGATTTTGGCGGCGACCTCGAACGAAACGCTGCGGCGGAAGACCGACGGCAATGCGTTGGCCGCGTCGCAGCTGGCCGTCAGCGCGATGGAGACGTTTCTCGCGTATTTATACAAGTATGACAGGGACGAACATGGGACCGACCCGGTAGCGTATGTGAGGCAATATAAGGGATTGAACGAGGTTGCTTTTTTGACGCCCGAGGGGGCTCAAGTAAAAGTCAGCATTACGTTCGACGACGATCCGGACGGGGATGGCGAATACCAGGTCCAAGCGATCGCCAGGGTCGGAACGGATGTACTAGAAAGATCAAAAACCGTTGCTTACGCTCTGAAGCCTCCGACCGCCCCTTCGTCGGGACCGGCTCCGGATGACGAAGGGCGATACGCCGTGCCGGAGGAGTATTCGGGCATTTTCGTCCAAACGGACAAAACGGCGGCCGGCGTGCCGCAAACGATCGCCGTCGACCAAACGATCGCGAATCTTGAGACGATTATCGGTAACATAATCGATGCGAAGGCCGAGGAAGTGAACCGAACGTTCGCGCTGTACGACGAGGGCGTGACGAGTCCGCCGCCGATCGTGCTGAAGATGGGCGCCCTCAGAATCGATCAAAACGTCGTGTACGGTTCGTCGTCGGCTCCGGTTATCCTGATTGCGGACAGCGTAACATATTCGAAAAAGGCCGACGTCACCGTGTACGGCAGCCTGCTCGTGCGGACGAACGTGCTGTTCGACGGCGCGAATTCGTCGATGACGGTATACAGCGTCGGAGGGCAATACGGGGACATGTTCGTCAAAGGAAGCGTCAGCGGGAACAATGCCTTAAAGATCGACGTTAGCGGCGACCTCTACGCCGGATCGATGAACTACTTGCAGACGGCCAATTCGGTTGAAATCAGCGCAGATACCTTGACGGTGCAAAATCAATTTTCGCTGGAAAACAGCGTCAAGCTCACAGTCACACATGACGTTTCGGTGGGCAGCATGGTCGTGAAAAACAACTCCACCTTGACCGCGACGGCGGGCGATTTTCTGGTGGAGACGAATTTCACGGCGCATAACAACGTCACGATCTCGACGGGAGGCATCGTCGCCTCCGGCGGCGATTTTACCATAATGCAAGGCAATTCGACGATCGAGACCGGCGGGGGAACGACGTCGATCGTCGACATTGCGAAACAGATCGACGACAGCGGGACGACGGTTCCGGGGACGGGCTGGGTCATTAAGAGGGAAGGATAATTCGCCGGAAGCCGGCGTTATAGGGCGATTCGCTTCGGCGGGTCGCCTATTGCCGTTGCGGGAAAGTTCCGGAAGGAACGCTAGTCAGGCGGCTCTTTATTAGGTAAAATTTGCCCAAAGGGGTTTCTCTGAACAGATTCGATTTATCTGATTAAAATTTCATTGTATTAAATATTAAAAACATTAATAGTTTGGGGGGGGATGGCGGTGCGGCCGCTCAAATCGTATACGAGTCGGACGGGACGAAAGCTGAAAACGATTCACGCGTGGAACGCGTGGCTGCTGCTCGGGTTGGCGGTTTCGGGAATCGTATTGTATTTGCCGGCGCTGCGGGGCGCGACCGCTCCGGTGCGGGTCGCGCTGAAGGAAGGGCATATTTGGGCCGGCCTCGTTTCGATTGCGCTGGTGCTGCTGTATTTGCCGTTCCTTCCGAAACACGCGAAGCGCTTGCGGGGGAAGCCTGCGCAAACGGCGAATTTAGCGATCGTGCTGCTGCTGCTGCTCGGGTGGAGCGCGTCCGGCGTGATCCTATGGCTGGAGCGGTCGATGCCCCCCGGGGCGACGTCCTTCGCGCTGCGCATGCATGACTGGCTGACGTGGATCGGCGTTCCGTATGCGATATTCCATGCCGTGACGCGGAGCCGATGGGTCCGAGAGCGGGCGGCTGCCCGTTCGAAGGAGGAAGAAGCGGCGGAGCGGAGCTTCGATCGATACGACGGAAGCCGGCGCGCATTGGTGAAGGCCGGAGTCGCGGCGGCCGCCGCGCTGATCGCCGGTCCTCTCGCATACCGATGGCTGAGGCGGGTCGGCGAACCGGGCGGCATGACGGCGGCGGAGGTTGCTTCGCGATCGGCGTCCGCCGGGAACGGTCAAGAGCTGCTCGTGCCGCTGCCCGAATCGAAACCGCCGATCGGGGGCGGTGCGGAAGGCCAATTCCGCATTTATACCGTCGCGCCGATTCCGAAATTCGACGCGTCCGCATGGAAGTTCACGATCGACGGCTTCGTCGACCGACCGCTCTCCTTCGATTGGAAAACGTTCGCGGAGCTGCCGAGGAAGGTTCAAGTAAGCGATTTCCACTGCGTGACCGGTTGGTCCGTTTATCGCGCGACATGGGAAGGAATTCCCCTCAAGGAGCTGCTGGCGTCGGCGGGCGTAGGGGCGGGGGCGAAATACGTGAAGTTTTATTCGGGGGACGGGGTCTACACGGACGCGCTGTCGCTCGAGCAAGCGGAGGCGGACGATATTATGGTCGCGGCTTTGATCGACGGCAGCCCGATTCCGGAAGACTTAGGCGGGCCGGTAAGATTGATCGTGCCGCGCATGTATGCGTACAAATCGGTGAAATGGCTCGAGCGCATCGAGCTGATCGATGCCGGACATATCGGGTATTGGCAAGAGCGAGGATACGACGTGGATGCATGGGTTCCCGGAGCCGGTTGAACGCAGCCGAACCGAAACCGACCGGAGACCGTAATAGAAACGAAGCCTTTGGGAACACTACCCATTACCTTACCATTTACCACAGGGGGGCTTCATTCGCATGCAATTCAACCGATACGACATGGCCGTCATCGAGCAGGCGCTGCGCGAGGCGATCAACCAAGGCGCGGATTACCACAAGGTGACGACGTACCAGACGGTGCTCGGCAAGCTGCAGGAAATGCACGACGTCGACGCTCAGACAACGATGGGACCGCCGGCGGACGGGTTCCGGTACGATTACGACGACAGCGCGGATACGGGCGTACAAGGATAGTTTCCCGGGAAACCGCAGGAAGCGACAACGCAAAACGTATAATCGACAAAGTATTCTAACAATTTCGACAACAGTTGATTCGTTTGGACATCGCCACGCCGCGGCCTCGCGCCGTTTCGACTTTCGAGTCGGGAAATGCCCGCGGCGCGGTACGCCGAAACGATTGACCCCCACAGGATCCCCTCGCGGCATTCGGCCCATATCGTCCGATGCCGGAGGGGATTTTTCATTGGCCGGAACACCGACGGAGCGGGTCATTTATCCCTACCAACCGAACGTACATTCTGGTATAATGGATTCATGCATTCGAGTGGGGGAAAATCGGCATGAACCGTTTAACAGGCAAAGTCTCCTCGATGGAGGAGCTCTTGGAACTTATAAAATCGACGCCGGAAATTATGAAGAACGTGACCGAATGGCGGACGCTGCCGCCCCGGCCGGCGAAGTACGCCGAATTTCCGGAAGGGCTTCGGCCGGAGCTGCGCGCCGCCCTGGAAGAGAAGGGCATCACGAAGCTGTATACGCACCAAGCGTCGGCGTTCCGCGCGATCCGGAAGGGGCGCCACATCGTCACGGTGACGCCGACGGCTTCCGGCAAGACGCTTACATACAATTTGCCCGTCATTCAGCAGCTGCTCGAGGACGACAGCTCGCGAGCGCTGTATTTGTTCCCGACGAAGGCGCTCGCGCAGGATCAAGTCGCCGAGCTGCAGGAGACGGTCGACCGGATGGGCGTCGATCTGAAGACGCACACCTACGACGGCGACACGCCGCCGACGGTCCGCGCCGCGATTCGCAACGCCGGCCATATCGTCGTGACGAATCCGGACATGCTGCACTCCGCGATTCTTCCGCATCATACGAAATGGGTCAAGCTGTTCGAAAATTTGAAATTTATCGTCATCGACGAAGTGCATTCGTACCGGGGCGTATTCGGCAGCCACGTCGCGAACGTCATCCGCAGGCTGAAGCGCATCTGCGCGTTTTACGGCTCGAAGCCTCAGTTCATTTGCGCGTCGGCGACGATCGCGAACCCGAAGGAGCACGCCGAGAAGCTGATCGGGGAGCCGATGGAGCTGATCGACGACAACGGCGCGCCGTCGGGGGAGAAGCACTTCGTGTTCTACAACCCGCCGGTCGTCAATCAGCAGCTCGGCATCCGCAAATCGAGCGTGCTGGAGACGCAGCGGCTTGCGGCGTTGCTGCTGAAGCAGGGCATTCAGACGATCGTGTTCGCGCGAAGCCGCGTTCGGGTCGAAATTTTGCTGACATATTTGCAGGATCTCGTACGCAAGGACCTCGGGCCGAAGACGATCCGCGGCTACCGCGGCGGGTACTTGCCGAAGCAGCGGCGGGAAATCGAGCGAGGGCTGCGCAACGGCGAAATTCGCGGCGTCGTGTCGACGAACGCGCTCGAGCTCGGCATCGATATCGGCCAGCTGCAGGCCTGCGTATTGAACGGCTTCCCCGGAACGATCGCGAGCACGTGGCAGCAGTCCGGCCGCGCCGGACGCCGCCACGAAACGGCCGTCACGTTCCTTGTCGCGAGCAGCAATCCTCTGGACCAGTACGTGATCCAAAATCCGGACTACTTCTTCGAGCGGACGCCGGAGCATGCGCGCATCCACCCGGACAACTTGCTCGTGCTGCTCGACCATGTGAAGTGCGCGGCGTACGAGCTTCCTTTTCAGGAAGGGGATACGTTCGGAGAGGAGAAGCTGTCCGATCTGCTCGAGTTTCTCGTCGAGGAGCGCGTCCTGCATCGCAACGGCGGCAAATACTTTTGGATGGAGCAGCATTTTCCGGCGAACAACATTTCGCTGCGGACCGCGGCTCAGGAAAATATCATCATCATCGACATGACGCATGAGCACCGGGTCATCGGCGAGGTCGACCGATTCAGCGCGCCGACGCTCGTCCATGAAGAAGCGATTTACATTCACGAAGGCGTCCAATACCAGGTCGAAAAGCTCGATTACGAGGAGAAAAAGGCGTACGTGCGCGAGGTCGACGTCGATTATTTCACGGATGCGAATTTGGCGGTCGATCTGAACATCCTGCACGAGGACCGTTCGCGCCCGGGCGGCGCCGGACACACGACGCATTACGGAGATGTGACAGTGAACGCGAGAGCGACGATTTTCAAAAAAATCAAGATGCGCACGCATGAAAATATCGGCGCGGGACCGATCCATCTGCCGGAGGAAGAACTGCATACGAGCTCGTATTGGATTACGTTCGACGACGAGCTCGGCGGCATGAAGACGGCGAACGACCTGCAGTTCGCGCTGCTCGGCCTTTCGAACGTGCTCATTCACATCGCCCCGCTGTGGCTGATGTGCGATCCGTTCGACATCCGCGTCGTGCCGCAGGTGAAGGCGAAGCAGTCGAAGCGGCCGACGATCTTTTTCTACGACCGGTATCCCGGCGGGGTGGGACTCGCCGAGCGGCTGTTCGAGACGCACGGCGAGCTGCTCGCGGAAGCGCGGCGCATCATTGCCGGCTGCTCGTGCCTGAGCGGCTGTCCGGCGTGCGTCGGCCCGATCGAAGAGGTCGGCCTGCTCGGCAAATCGCTCGCGCTCGAGCTCGTCGACCGGATGGCGGGGCGCGCATGAGCGGCGGGCTGCGGGAGCGGCTCGGCCGGCTGACGCGCAGCGCGGGCGGCGGCGAGAAGGAGCGGCCCGCGGCCCCGGCGCCGCAACAGGAGCCTGAAGCGGAGGAATGGGCGCGCCTCGGCTTCGAGCTGCGCCCGGGGCCGGAGGGCGCCTGTCTCGTCCGCGACGCCGTATACGGCGCAGCGCATCGGCACGGCGACTTCGCGGTCGCCGACCTCGGCGAGCTCGGCGGCGCTTTGTCGCGGCTCGACCCTGCCGGCCGCGTCGTCGAGCCGGAAGGACTGTTGTTCCTCGATACGGAGACGACGGGGCTCGGCCAAGGAGCCGGCAACGTGCCGTTCCTGATCGGCGCCGGCTGGTGGACGCCGGGCGGGTTTACGGTGCGGCAATATTTGATTCGCCATCCCGGCGAGGAGGCGGCGATGCTCGGCATGCTTTCCGAGCTGCTGCCGCGGTTCACGCATCTCGTGACGTACAACGGCCGCACGTTCGACTGGCCCCTCGTCAAAAACCGGTACGTCCTGCACCGGATGCCGCAGCCGAAAGATCCGGCGCATTTCGACTTCTTGTACCCGTCGCGCAGCTTGTGGCGGACGACGATGCCGTCCGTCCGCCTCGGCGCGGTCGAGGAGGCGAAGCTAGGCGTCTTTCGCGTGGACGACGTCCCGGGATCGATGGCGCCGGCGCTCTATTTCCAATATCTCGCAGAGCGCGACGTGTCGGTGCTGGAAGGCGTCGTGCGCCATAACGAGACGGATATCGTCACGCTGCTCGCGCTCGCGATCCATTTCGGCCGGCTGCTGGACGCTCGCGTGGAGCTCGATGCGCTGCCTGCGGCCGAGCTTATTCGGCTCGCGCTGTGGTACGAGCGGCTCGGTTTCGAGGCGGAGGCGGTGTCCGCCGTCGACGCGCTCGCGCGCCGGCCGGCGATCGATGCGAGCGACGCGTGGGAAGAGGCGGCGCAGTTTTACAAGCGGCGCAAGCGGTGGGACGACGCGGTGCGGCTGTGGCGCGCGATCGCGGAGGAGCACGCCGGCCGGTTCGCCGCCCGGCTCGAGCCGTACATCGAGCTCGCCGTCGCGTACGAGCACCGGATCAAGGACGTGAACGCGGCGCTGCAGTGGACGGACGAAGCGCTGCGGCTCGCGGAGCAGCGGCTGTCGCTCGCGCGCGCGGGCGGCGACGCGCGGCTGCGCGAGCTGCTTCGCGAGCTGCGCAAGCGCAAGGAGCGGCTCGCACGGAAAAGCGGCGCGACGTCATTGTAGCGAGGCATAATCCGGCAGGTCGGCAGGCAATCTAATCCAAACGGACTTGAGAGGATGGATCGCCGTGCCGGAGCTGCCGGAGATGGAGACGTATCGAAGCCAACTGAACGAACGCATCGCGGGGCGCGCCGTCGCCGCGGCGGAGGTCGGGCGCGAACGGACGGTGAACGTGCCCGTCGACCAATTTATCGAACGCGTGCAGGGCCGGACGATCGAGCGCATCGACCGACGCGCCAAGATGCTTCTGTTCCGCCTTGACAACGGCGATACGCTGCTGCTGCATTTGATGCTCGGCGGTTCGATGTTTTACGGAACGACGGAGGAGGCGCCGGACCGAACGGCGCAGGTGACGCTTTCGTTCGGAGAGCGGAAGCTGTTTTTCCACGGGCTGCGGCTCGGGTATTTACATATTTACGACGAGGCCGAGCTGACGGAGAAGCTGTCGAAGCTCGGCCCCGATCCGCTCGACGCCGGCTTCGGGGCGGAGGAGTTCGCGGCGGCGCTGCGGCGTTCGCGCGGGGCGCTGAAGACGGCGCTGACCGACCAAAGCGTCATCGCCGGCATCGGCAACTGCTACGCCGACGAAATGTGCTTCGCCGCCGCGATCAAGCCGCTGCGCCGGATGGCGGACATCGCCGCCGCGGAGCTGCGAACGCTGTTCACCGCGATGCATTCGACGTTCGCGGAAGCGATTCGCTACGGCGGTTATATGGAATCGCCGTTCTTCGCGGGGGATGCGCTGACGGGCGGCTACAACGATCGCTGCAAGGTGTACGATCGCGGGGACGAGCCGTGCTACCGATGCGGGAGCTTGATCGTCAAAACCGAAAGCAGCGGCCGCAAAGTGTTTTATTGCGACCGCTGTCAGCGTTAGGGGGTGCCGCCATGACGAAATTGAGGCATGTCGGCTGTCATATCAGCATCAAGCACGGCTATTCGGGCGCCGCGCAGACGGCGGCCGCGATCGGGGCGACGGCGTTTCAATATTTTCCGAAAAATCCGCGCGGTCTCGCCATTAAAGACTTCAGCGCCGCCGACGCGGCCGCCTGCGCCGCGTTGTGCCGGGAGCGGGGCATTCGCAGCATCGCGCATACGACGTACGCGACGAACCTTGCGGCCGAAGGCGCGCTGCGGGAGCCGACGATCCGCTCGCTCCGCAACGACCTCGAAATCGCGGAAGCGTGCGGCTCTGTCGGCGTCGTCGTCCATTTCGGCAAATGGAAGGGCGGCAAAGATCCGCTGGAAGGATATAAAATCATCATTTCCGCGCTGAACGAAACGCTCGACGGCTGGAACGGCAGCGCGCTGCTGCTCATCGAAAACCAAGCCGGCGAAGGGACGAGCATCGGCGCGACGATGGAAGAGCACGTCAGCATACGCCAATTGACCGCTTATCCGGAGAAAATCGGTTTTTGCCTCGATACGTGCCATCTGTTCGCGAGCGGAGTATGGAACGGCGACAACTGGCGGGAGCTGCTGGAGAACGGCCGCGCGATCGGTTATATGGAGCATTTGAAGGCGCTCCATTTGAACGATTCCGTGTACCCGACCGGGGCGCGCCGCGACCGGCACGCCAACATCGGCGCGGGAGCGATCGGGGCCGAACCGCTGGCCGAGCTGCTGCGTTCGAGCGAGTTCGCCGCGCTGCCGGTCGTGCTCGAGACGCCCGTCCCGGTCGAGTCTTCGCATCAAGCGGAAATCGAATTCGTCCGAACGCTCGCGTAAATCGGCATTTGCTTGCAATTCGTTCGCCCGAGCGATACACTTCCCTACGAGATGGATGTGCGGGGGGAAGAGAAACGATGATTCGGCTGACGGACGTCGCGTTTATTCGCGAGGAACGGACGATTTTGGACGGAGTGAATTGGCAGGTCGAGAAGGGCGAGCATTGGGCGCTGCTCGGGCGGAACGGCTCGGGCAAGACGACGCTGCTCGAAATCGTGAACGGATATCAATTCCCGTCGAAGGGACGGGTCGAGGTGCTCGGCGCCTTGTACGGCAGGGTCGACTTGCGCGAACAGCGCAAGCGGATCGGATACATCAGCCAATCGCTGTTCGAGAAGCTGACGCCGCGAGATCCGCTGTGGGAAGCGGTCGCGACCGGAGAAAGCGCGAATTTGCGGTTTTATGAGCGTATTCCGGAGGAACTGAAGGAGCGCACCTATGCGCGGCTGCGGCAGTTCGGCCTCGAGCGGCTCGCCGACAACCCCGTCGGCACGCTGTCGCAGGGCGAACGGAAGAAGGCGCTGCTGGCGCGGGCGCTCATGGGCGAGCCCGAGCTGCTTGTGTTGGACGAGCCGTGCTCGGGTCTCGATTTATACCAGCGGGAGCAATATTTGGAGGTTGTGAACGACATCGCGGCGGAGACGACGCTGCTCTACGTCACGCACCATATGGAAGAAATCGTGCCGGCGCTCACGCATGTCGCGCTGCTGAAGGACGGCCGGCTGACGGCGGCGGGACCGAAGCGCGAGGTGCTCACCGAAGCGACGATCGAGGAAGCGTACGACGTGCCGGTCGCGCTGGAATGGGAGGGAGAACGTCCTTGGATTCGAGTGAAACGACGATAGAACAAAGCTCCGAAGGCGGATCCAGTACGTGGATCGCGACGTCGAACCGCGGCTTCGGGAAACTGGCGGCGAACGAGCTGCAGCGGCTGTTCGGCCGCGCGAAGACGCAATCGCTGTCGCCGGGCGACGTGTTCCGGTTCGAGGTGGACGTCTCGAGAGAAGAGGCGATCCGGCGCATCCGCGAGCAGGAGCCGATTTTCGTTAGACATGTGCAGCCGGCGATGCGCGTGATTCCGATCGGCGAAGACGCGGACGAGCTGCTGGCCGCGATCCGCTCCGTCGTCGCGGAAGCCGACGCGCCGCTGCGCGGCTGCAAGGTCGCGGTGCAGGCGCGCAAGGCGGAGGCGCCCCAGACGCCGAAAGCGCCGATCCAGCCGATCGACGTGAAGCGCGTCGCCGACGAGGCGCTGACGAACGCGCACGGCGCCATTCCGGTCGTGCGCGACATGGAATACGTCGTGTCCGTCTATTTGGCGCGCGAAGCGGCATATATCGGTTGGTCGACGCCGGAAGAGAATCTGTCTTCGTGGTCGGGAGGCGCGATCCATTTCCGCAAGGAAGACGCCGACATCTCCCGCGCGAAATACAAGCTGATGGAAGCGGAAGACGTGTTCGGCATCGATTTCGACCGTTATCACAGCGCGCTGGACGTCGGGGCCGCGCCGGGCGGCTGGTCTTCGTTTCTGCTGGAGCGAGGGCTGCGCGTAACCGCGGTCGATCCGGCGGACATGCATCCGTCGCTCATGCGCGAGCACGGCTTTACGTATTTGCGCAAGAACGCCGCCGACGTCAAGTTCGAGCCGGATTCGTTCGACTTGCTCGTCAGCGACATGAGCTGGGACCCGATCCGGATGGCCGAGCTCGTGAAGCGGCTGCTGCCTTCGGTGTCGCGCGACGGGCTCGTCCTGACGACGGTGAAGCTGATGCACGGCAAAGCGTTCGCCACGCTGCGCGAGGTGACCGCCGTCATGGAGCCTGAAGCGAAGCTCGTCAAGGCGAAGCAGCTGTTCCACAACCGAGAAGAGCTGACGTGCTTGTGGCGGAAGCGGTAAGCGCGCGCGAACGAATCGGTCCGGACGAACCGCATCAAGACAGGGATTGACGTTGGGCCGGGCCCCAATTATACTTATTTTTAGCAGACCAGCGTACGGGCTTCCCGTGCGCCGGTCTGCTTTTGTTTTGCGGCAAGTTGTGGAGAAAGGGGGGACATCATGGACGAACAGGATCGTACAGAACCGTTCCGCTCGGGCGACGTCGTCGGTGGGCGCTACCGGATCGTGCGCAGGCTCGGGGAAGGCGGCATGGGCCGCGTCTATTTGGCGGACGATTTGCGGCTCGCCGGACAGCAATGGGCGCTCAAATGGGTGCCGCGGGACGGCCGCGATCCGTCGCAGCCGGAGAAGGAAGCGGCGATCATGACGTCGCTGAAGCATCCTTCCTTGCCTCGGATCGTCGATTATTTCAGCGTCGACGACGCGGGCCACGGCTGTCTCGTCATGGACTATTTGGAAGGGGAGACGCTGCTGCAGCGCTCCGCCGCGCACGCTCACGCGCTGCCGTGGACGACGGTCGTGCATTACGGGGCGCAGCTTTGCGACCTTCTCGGCTATTTGCATACGCTCGACAGCCCGATCGTCTTCCGGGACGTCAAGCCGTCGAACGTCATCGTCGGTCCCGACGACCGCGTTCGTCTGATCGATTTCGGCATCGCCCGTACGTACAAAGAAGGGAAATCGTCGGATACGGTGCACGTCGGGTCGGTCGGCTTCGCCGCTCCGGAGCTGCTCGCGGGCCGGCAGACGGATCACCGCGCCGACCTGTACTCGCTCGGCAGCATGCTTTATTTTTTGCTGAGCGGAGGGCAATTTTACAATTTTACGAAGCAGCCGATCGAGGAGTGGAACGATGCGCTGCCGGAAGGATTGACGGCGGCGCTCCGGCGGCTGCTGGCGGAAGATCCGGAGGAACGGTTTCCGGACGCCGGCGCGGCGAAAGAGGCGCTGCTCGCGTCCGGAGGGAAGGCGGGCGCCGCGGGACCGGCCGCGGCCTCGACGTCGCCGCCGCCCGCTTCGGGGCGCCGGTGCATCGTAACGGTGTACGGATTGTTTCCGAAGGCGGGCGCGACGTTCCTCGCCGCGGCGATCGCGAGGCTGGCGTCCGAGCGGCGAAGGCGAACGTCGTACGTCGCCTTCCCCTGGTCGGAAAGCGACGGCTTTTTGCGCATGCTGGCCGAAACGAAGGGAAGCGGAGGCGAGTGGCGGGAAGGCGACGCGGTGTGGCAGGTCGGCTTTCGCGAGACGGAAGCGGAAGGCAGCTTCGACGTCGCTATGCTCTATAAGACATTGTTCGAGACGAAAGGCGAAGTCGCGGTGTTCGACGTGCCGTCATCGGCGCCTCCGGCGGCCGCGGAAGCGTTGTTCCGCGTGTCCGACGTCGTCGTCGCGGTAGCCGCTCCCGATCCGGGCGGCTTGCGCTCGGTGTCGGCGGCGGACAATTGGCGGCGGTTGAATGCCTGCGCCGGCGAAGGACGCGTCGAATGGGTCGCGAACCGGATGCCGGAGGCCGTTCGTTTGCCAGACTTCTTCAAGCTGTTTTCCGTGCGTCCGGCGGCGGTCGTGCCCGAATTTCCGTACGAGCGGAACGTCGGCGCGAGATGGAGCGGGAAGCTGCTGATCGACGAGGCGGACGTCCGCGAACAGCTGGCGGACCGATTGGCCCCGCTGCTTCATCGTTTGGCTCCCGAGACGGAACGGCCGAAAAAGTGGAAGTCTTCCGCCAAAAGGTGGCTTGCCAAAAAATGGTCGATCGACTATAATAAAGACAAATTTCATCCATAACGATTGTCATGCGGAAGCACCGCTGACCTTATCCAAGGTCTGCGCGTGCTTTTTTTTGTTGTTTTCGAAAGGAGGCGGTCGATTGCGGAAAAGAATCGCTTTGTGCGACGAGGATACCGAATATGCGGTTCGCGTCGCGGAATATGTGAAAGAGTCCGATTACCGGAGGGAGGCGGAGATTGCGGTATGCAGCCGGCCGGAGCTGTTGTTGGAATGGTGGCGATCCGGAAGTTGCGATTTGTACGTAGCGTCCGTCGAGTTCGAGGAAAGATTGAAGGAGGCGGCCGGGAGCGACGGCTTCGTTTGGATCGGAGAAGGAAGGCGCGAGGCGCTGGACGGTTCCGCCGTCGTTTCGAAATACGAGGCTGTGCCGAAGCTGCTGAGCATGTGGCTGTCCCGGTGCGGCGGCGGACGCGCGTCGAAGGCGCGGCGAGCGCCGATCGTCGGCATTTGGTCGGTCGCTGGCGGCGCGGGCAGGACGAGGATCGCCGCGCACGCGGCCATTGCGCTTGCGGCCAAGGGGCGCAAGCCGTTCTTGCTGGCCGTCGACCCGGTCCCGGACGGCGGCCGGAGACGCTGCTCCTCGGCAGAGCACGACATCGGGGAATGGCTGTACGCGATCAAAGCCGGCCGGCCGATTCCCGGGCCAGAAGAATCGCTCCCGCTAGATGCCGATATGCATCGCTTGTCGCCCGAAAGCTCGTTTCGGGAATGGCAGAGCATCCGATCCTCGGAGGGGGAGCGGCTGCTCGAAGCCGCCGCCGGTTCGTTCGGCTGCGGCATCGTGCTGGCGGACGCCGGAGCGGGATGGTCCCCGTGGGGGGAGCAGGTTTGGCGGCATTCGGAGGCGGTCGTTTGCATCGTGCCGGAAGAGGAAATCAGCGTTCGCAAGACGGACAAGTGGCTTCAAGAATGGCCGGAATGGGGGGACGGCGGAACGTACCGGATGAAATGCCGATTCGTCGTCAATAAATGCGTTCGTCCGGAGCCGAGGTTCGTTTTTTCGTGGTGCGCGGAGGCGTTCCGGCTGCCGTACGTGCCGGAATGGAAGCAAGACGCGGGCCGCGGCGATCCGCTATTTTCGGAAGCCGCGGATCGTCTGGCGGAGGAGCTGTGGTCGCGGTGCGCGAGATCTGGAGCGTAGAGTCGGCGGCGCTGCGGCTTCGGGAGGAAATTCGCTCTGAACTCGACTTCGCGGCCGCCGTAACGGAACAGACGGTACGGTCGCTGATCGAGCGGAAAGCGGCGGAAGAGAGCAGAGCGCGCAAATGGACGTCCGAGGAACGACTTTGGGTCGTGGAGCGCGTCCTGGCTTCCTTCCGGGGGCTGGACATACTCGAGCCGTTGTTGAACGACGCGGACGTGACGGAAATCATGGTCAACGGTCACGAGGATGTGTTTTACGAAAAGCACGGCCGGATCTCGAGGTACCCGCACCGGTTCGAAAGCCGGGAACGGCTGGAGGACATTATTCAGTCCATCGTTTCGAGAGTCAACCGCACGGTGAACGAAGCTTCCCCGATCGTGGACGCGAGGCTGCCCGACGGCTCGCGGGTGAACGTCGTGCTCCCCCCCGTCTCGCTGAAAGGGCCGACGCTGACGATTCGGAAGTTTCCGGAGCGGCCGGTGACGATGGAGCGGCTGCTCGAATGGAATGCGATTACGCCGGAAGCGGCGCACGATTTGCAGCAAGCGGTTAGGGACAAAACGAACATTTTCATCAGCGGCGGAACAGGGTCGGGGAAGACGACTATGCTGAACGTGCTGGCGCAATCGATTCCGGACGAGGAGAGGGTCATTACCATCGAGGATTCGGCGGAGCTCCAGCTTCGGACGCTGACGAACGTCGTGTCGTTGGAGACGCGCACCGCCAATACCGAGGGCAAAGGCGAAATTACGATTCGCCAGCTGCTTCGCGCCGCGCTGCGCATGAGGCCGAACCGGATCATCGTCGGAGAGGTACGGGGACCGGAAGCGCTCGATATGCTGCAGGCGATGAACACCGGGCACGAAGGCTCGCTGTCGACCGGTCACGCCAATTCGATTCGGGACATGCTGAGCCGGCTGGAGACGATGGCGATCGGCGGAGCCGACTTGCCGCTCGAAGTGATCCGCAAGCAGATCGCTTCCGCCGTTCACCTCGTCGTGCACGTTTCTCGAATGCCGGATTTCACGCGCAAGGTGACGGAGATCGCGGCGGTCGAAGGTTTGCGCGGGGGCGAGTACGTGCTTCGCCCGGCATACGTGTGGAAACCGGACGAGAACGGGGGGAAGCTTTGCCGAATTGAGCAGGATCTTAGCTAGAAGAAGGGAGATGCAGGAACTATGCGATCGATATGGGGCAGGCAGCTGGCCGGCATTCCGCCGGCGTATCGTCCCGGAACGATAAAGCTGACGTTGTACGCCGGCGCGTACGCGGCGGCGTATGCAAGCGTCGGGTGGCTGTTTTTCGAAAGCGGCGCGATGTCGGCGCTTCTCGCCTGCGGCGGATGGTATGCCGCAGGGAAGCGAGCCGTTAGAGACGTGGAACATCAGAAACGAACCGTCGCCTCGCAATTCGAGCAAATGTTGTTTTCGATTTCTTCGTCCCTGCAGGCCGGAAAATCGATCGAAAACGCCTTTCGAGACGTGGAGAGCGACATGCATCGGCTGTACGCGGGAGGCAGGCCGCTGCTGCTCAAAGAGCTGGAAAAGCTGAACCGCAAAGTAGACACCGGCATCCCGGCGGAGGAAGCGATCCAGCAGTTTCAACGTAACCTCGCCATTGACGAGATCGACAGCTGGGCGGATATGGTATGTACTTGCAAGCGCACCGGGGGCGATTTGGTCCAAATCATGAGACAATCGTCGCGATCCATCATCGAGAAGCTGAACGTGGAAAGAGAGCTCGCGGTTTTGATCGCCGGGAAACGTTTCGAAGCGAAGGCATTGTCCGTCGTTCCTTTCCTGATCGTCGCCTTATTCCGCTACGGATCTCCCGAATACATGGAGCCGCTCTACGAGGGGGGCGGAAGAGCCGTCATGGGCGCCGCTCTCGCCTTGCTCGGAACGGGCATCGCTCTCTCCGAACGGCTCATGCGGATCGAGGCGTAACGATGCAGCGGACGAAGTCTTTACGCGCTGCGTTCGCGGGTCGAGCCCGGAATCGCCTGCCTCCCCGGGCGTCCGATTCGCGGCGCGCCCGGGGCGGATCGCTGGGGAATCTGCTTTACGGCGCGGCGGAGAACTGCGTGATTCGGTTAAGGGTGTATCCGTTGGTCATTCAATATTTGCCGCAGCTGGTGCGATATTGTCAGCTCGTCTCCGGTGCGAGCGCCCAGCCTCAACCGGCGTTCCGTTGGACGGTCGTCGCTTTCGCGTGGTCCTCCGGAGGGGCGGCGGCGGCGGCGGTATCGCTGCTCGCGCAGGCGGACGTTTCCATCGTCGTCCTCTGCGCATGCGTCGCGGGGGGAGCGCCGTTCGCGTTGTGGTCGGACGTAAAGCGCAAAGCGGAAAGCAAGCGCCGGCGCATCGTCTCCGAGCTGCCGACGTTCATGCACAAGCTGGCTTTGCTGCTGTCGGCGGGCGAGACGCTTCCGCAGGCGTGGGGGCGGGCCGGAACGCCGAGCGCCGGGAAAGGAGGACATCCGCTGTACGCCGAGCTCGAGAAGACCGCTCAGGACATCCGGTCAGGGGTGTCGTTCCCGAAAGCGCTCGAAGACATGCACCGCCGCTGCGGCTATCCCGAAATCGGAGCGCTGGTAACGACCGTGCTCATGAATTATAAGCGCGGCGGGGAATCGTTCGCGCTGGCGCTGCAGGACGCTTCCAGATTGTTTATGGAACGAAAACAAGCCGCAGTACGAACGAAGGGCGAGGAAGCTTCCGCAAAATTGCTGTTTCCGATGATTCTTATGCTGGCGGCCGTACTCGTCATCGTGGCGGCTCCCGCCGTCATGATGATGCAATAACAAGACTTAGGAGGAGTTGTTATGAAAACGAAACTGTGGAACGAAGCAAAGGCGTTGTGGAAAGACGAGAGCGGCGTCGGCACGCTGGAAATTCTGTTAATCATCGCCGTCGTGCTCGTGATCGCGATCGCGTTTCGGAAGTGGATTATGGAATGGATTAATAACTTGTTTCAGAATACGAACGACAACGTCACCGACACGTTGAATGAGAATACGATCGAGTTGCCGAATTGACCGGACGCTGCGAAGCGAGCAGGGCACCTTCACGCTGGAGGCCGCGCTGCTGCTGCCGATTTCGGTCGCAGTGCTCGTCGCCCTCGTCTTCGCTTTGATCGCCGTCGCCCAATCGAGCCTTGTCTACATTACGGCGGGGGAGTCCGCAGAACGGGTAGCCGAGCATTGGAACCGGAGTACGAAGCATCCGGAAACCGGAATGTATTCGCCGCTGGAACGCGAGCCTCTCTATTGGCGGTGGTTATACGACGGGGCGGAACAATGGTTCGGCCCGGCCGGCGGCGGCGAAAGCGTGCGGATCGAGTACCCTGGGGAAGCGGACGGAAGCAACGATGAATCGGTCGTTAAGCGAAAGCTCGCCTCGGGCGTATTCGGGTGGCCTTCGGCGTATCGGGGAGCGGCTGCGTACGAGAACGGCGGCCTGCTGCATTCGGTGACGGTCTCCGCCGCCGTGCCGCTGTCTTTGCCGGCCGGCCTCGGCTTGCCCGATCAGGCGACAGGCGTGTCGACGGACAGCGTCAACGACCCGGCGGAATATATTCGCAACATCGAACTCACTCTTGGGTATATCCCTCGTTTGGACGTGAAGGTCGAAGTAGGAACGCTCCGAAACACGCTGTCCCCTTGGCTGGATCGACGCGGGATCGTTCCTGTGAAGGATCGGGAATTGACGTTCGGCCATCACGCGCAAGCCGCCATCTATTTAAGGACGCTTATCAACGGGGCGGAACGCCGCATATCCACGCAGGAGACCGGTAAGTGGAGGAAAATCGATTCGATGGACAAGCACGGCGTCGCGCATCAAGTGTATATCGGACCGAAGACGACAACCCGCGACGTCAGGGATCAGCTGATGAAGGACGCGGAGCTGCTGCGCAAAGGCAAAGTTTCAGGCGTTGCTTGGCATTTCTTCCGCCGTACGGGAGAAACGACCGCGGGTCCGTCGCCGGCGCTGAAACAGCTGCTGCAGTCCCATGGCATTATCGTAGTGATTCATTATTGAGGGAGGAGGGCGCCATGCGCGTCGCCGACAACGAAAGAGGCGCGATTACGTTGTTTTCGCTGCTCGCCGCGACTTCGCTGCTGCTCGTTTCGCTGCTGCTGATCGATCTCGTTCGCATGCGCCTCGCCGCGGTCGAGGCGGAGACCGAGGCGAGGCGCGCCGGCCGCTCCGCTTTGGCTAGATTCGAAACGAAGCTCCTGAATTACGGATTGTTCGGCGCTTCCATCGACGAGTCGAGGGCGCGAACGGCGGAGGAGGCGATCGGAGAAGCGAACCGGGAGGAGCGCAAACTCGGCGGATTCCGCTTGTACGACGAACGCCCTTCCCAAGGATCGCCGATCGCATTCGAGCCGCTTTATCACTTGGGCGATCATCGCGTGTTCGAGGAACAGATGCTGGAGCGCATGAAATATATCGCTCCGATCGAGTACGGCATTACCGTCGTCGACAAATTTATCAAAAGCCGTCCGCAAATCGAACAAGCGCAACATTATGCGAAGCTTTCGCAGGAGATGCAGGCGCTGCTCGAAAAACGGGAGGCGGCGCTCGATCGAGCGTGGGCATCCGCGCAATCGTTGGCCGGGATGGCCGGGACGGCTTCTCCTGCCTCGGCATTGCAGCAATTGCTCGATGCGATCCATAAGTCGTTAGACGAAGCGGAAAAAGCGAACCTCGAGCTGAGAAAGAAATTGAACGAACCCCCTCCGAAGCCGGTACAGGCGCCGGAGACGCCTTACCCTCACGTTACTATCTACCCGCCCGATTTTTTTACGGGGTACCGGATCGGAGCGGCGACGATCGCGTCGATGCACGCCGCTTGGCACGCCATGGAGGAGCCCGCGCCCGCGCAGCAATCTTCGTCCCCGCAGGAGGTCGAACCCGACCGAAAAGCGGAAATGCTCGAGCGGCTGCACGCATACAAGTCGGAATGGCTGGCGGGTCGAAGAGCGCAAGAGGCGAAGAGAGAGCAGGAAGGCAAAGCGATCCGTAGGATGGAGCTCGATCAGAAGCAAGCCGCCGAAGGGCAGCTGACGAAACGAAGGGACAACTGGAAGGACGCCTGCGCGCTGACCGATCTCGAAGCCTATGTGCTGCTAACCGGGCCGGAGGGGCTGTATGAAAAATATCGCACATACAACGAACACGCTTCTTCCGGGGGCATCGAACCGTCGATCCGAACGGATGAAGCGGCGAGTTTTTTGAACGCGTCGTTCGATTTCCTTTCCGCATTGTCCGATATCGCGGAAGACATGAGGGATGAAGCGTACATGAACGAATACGCGTTGACCCACTTTACGTACCGAACCTACCAGAAGCAAAAATACGTCGTCAGGGTCGTCACCAACATCGGAGACAGATCATCGCACAAGCTGCAGGAGCAGGAGGCGGAGTACATTTTGTACGGTTTGCCGTCCTGCCACATGAACTTAGCCGCAGCGCATACCGAGCTGTTCGTGCTGCGGGCCGCGCTGCGGACGATGGAGGCGTTTTTTGCGCCGGACAACCCGGGACGAGCCGTTTCGCCGATGGCGAGTTTGCTTGCGGCGCTCGCCGAAGGGGCGAAGCAGGCGAACGACGACGTCGATCAATTGATCGCCGGTGACCCCGTGGAACTGCCGTTCGTCCAGGGCGTAACGCTGGACTATAAAGACCACTTACGGCTGTTTTATTTGCTGCACAGCCGCGACGCCTCGGTTTTGTCGCGCATGCAGGCGTTGATCGAGCTCAATACCGGCATCGACCTGACGAAACGGTACACGGCGGTTCGCGTCGTAACGAAACCGCCGGCTGCCGGAAAAATCATCCCTGCGGCGCCGAAAGAAAAGGAGGTCGTAGTTTCTTATTAAAGGTATAGGTAATGTACCAATTGGGAGAACGGGGGGGAATGCTTTGAACGAAAAAGGCTCCGTTACGCTGGAGGCGGCCGTCGCCTTACCGTTGCTGCTCGTTTTTGGGTTTGCGCTGTCGCTGGCGCTGCTAGCCGCCCGCACGGAAGCGGCGCTTCGGGAGGCCGTCGACGAAGCGGTTCAAACGACGGCCGCGCACATGTATCCGGTCGGACTGTTGACGAACGCGTATAAGAAGCTTCCGTTCGTCGAAGACATGGAAAGCACCCTCGATCGGTATTTGCCGTATTCCATCAAGGTTATGCTTCAAGAGAAAGTGTCGCTTCCGAGCCGGGTCGGCGGAACGGGGACATGGAACGAAGCGGATGTGCATCGGCGTTGGGCGGAGCCGTTCGTCATGTCGTTCGTCGACCGGAACGGAGCGGGAAAGCCGCTGTTGGATCGGGAACGGCTCGTCGTCACGGCCGTCCAGCTCCCGACGTTCGTTGCGGAAGACGTCAGTTATTTCGGGATCGCTGCCGAGTACCGTTTGACGCTTCCGATTCCTTTCGCGCCTCGGGACATCGTGTTCACCGCCGTCGCGCTCGAACGGTGCTGGGTGGGCGACAAAGTCGGAGAAGCGAAACAATGAGCGAGCCGATGATCGGATTTCTGCTTTTCGCCGCCGTATCGACTCTCTGGGACGCTCGTACCCGGAGGCTGCCGAACGGACTCGCCGCCGTCGGATGCTTGGCCGCGCTGATCGCGCATGGGTTCGGCGTTACAGGGAACGGCGTTATATTCGCTGCTGCGGGGGCCGCCGCCGGCTTGCTGCTAGCGCTGCCGCTGTACGCGCTCAAAGCCGTCGGCGGGGGCGACGTCAAATGGTTCGGTGCGGCCGGAGCGTTCGTCGGAACGAAAGCGGTCGTTTGGCTATTGGCGGGGGCGGTGATCGCGTCGGGTGCGGCGGCGCTCGTTTGCATGGCGGCTTCGCCGCGCTTTCGGGGAAGCGTAGTCGACTACGTCCGCGGACTGCTTTTAGGCGTCGTACTTCGCGAACGAACGCGTCTTCCGGAGCCCGCAGCGAAGTTCCCGTTTATGCTCTCCGTATGGCCAGCCATCGCCGCCGTGTTTCTTTGGACCGATTGAGGGGGGAGAATATGGACATATGGTCATTGACCGGGCTGCGCGCGCGCATCGATCCGACGTCCGGTCCCGAGGTCGTCGTCGAGCGGCCGGACGGCATTGGGAGCAGCGAGGTTACACGCGTCCAAGTAGCCATGCTGGAGCATCACGCGCTTGCGGGTACGCTGCCGCTGCGACGCGAAGACACGGACGGCAGCGTCAGGCTGCGGTACGGCATCGCCGGAATGCGCCGTCTTCGCGCGGCGCTGGAAGCGGACGCGATGCGTCCGGAGCATTGGGAAAGCTTCCTGATCGCGCTTCGGCGGGCCATTCGGGAGGGGGCGGACTATTGCATTCGCTCGCCGGAATACGTTCTCGATCCGGAATGGATCTGGGTCGGGAACGACGTGCGAGACGTCCGGCTGATGGTCGTGCCGATCGTCGATTTCGGGACGCCCGAACGCTGTCACGCCCAGTGGCAAGCGCTGTACGATTGTTTGGTTCGTTACGGCTTGCCCCCGGAATGGAAGGATCGTCTGCACCCTTCGCGATGGCATAAGGATACGTTCAGCCATCGCTTGTGGATGGAAGCGGTGGGGCACGCTTCGGCGGCGGACGCCGCGCCGCGAGTTTCGGCGCCGGACCCGGCGAATGCGGGAGTCATTTCGGACGACGATGCCGGTTTCCGGGGCTTGGACGAAAGGTACGGGGAGACTTCGCCGCTGCACGAGGCAGGGGACGGCGACACGATGCGGTTTTCGGTTGCGCGCATCGGGCGGTCGGAAGCGATTCGACTGCTCGTCGCGATCGTCTGCTGGATCGCGTTCGCATGGCAGCCGTCCCCGCCGTTGTTGCTGACCGCCTGCCTTGGCACGGTACCGATCGGTTGGACGCTGTTCCGACGTTTCGTCCCCGAGGCGGAGGGCGATTCGACGGCAGCGATCGGAAAGGACGCAGCGGCGTACGACGACCGCTTGAAAGACGAGGCGGCGGTCGAGTCGCTCCCCCCGGCGCCGCTGGATTCTCGCACGCTGCTGCTGAGCGATGGCGAAAGGACGGTTATGTTGCCGCCCCGGGATCCTGCTCCTTCGGCATGGATCGAAGTCCGCTTCGAGCAAACGAACCGCGTCGAGACGGTCCCCCTTCTCGACGTCCCGATTCGGTTCGGCCGGGGGCCGTCGGGGGTCGACGTCGTCGTCGATCATCCGGCGGCGTCCCGGGTTCATCTCGAAATCGCCGAGATCGATGCGACGCCGCATGCCATCGATCTCGGATCGACGAACGGAACCTTCTGCTTGGACCAATTGATGAAGCCGCATCAGCCGTACCCGCTGCGGGACGGCGATATGCTGCGGCTCCCGGGCGCCGTGCTCGTGCTGACGGCGGCCCGTTCTTAACCCCGCGTCGGCGCCCTTGGGCCAAGACGCGGTTTTTTCTTTTCCTCCAATCGCGCGGCGCCGTTGCGGCGATGCTTTTCCATTTGTTATCCTAATAGATACACCTTTTGTAGAAAAACGGGGAGTCGAATCGATTGGATCATTGGGACGGACTGGTTCGCCGTATCGTCAAGGAAGGGTGGTATGTCCCGTTCGTGGAGCGGGACGGCGCCGGCGACGCGCGGTCTCGCTGGACGCCGGCGTGGGACGCGCCGCCGCTTCGCGAGGCGATGGCGGCGCTGCCGGAGACGCCGGATCGCGGCGGCGTCGCGGAGCGCGTCGACGCGGTCGTTCGGCGGAGCCTCTCGCCGGAGGCGAAAGAAGCGGCGTTCCGCGCGCTCGAACCGCGGTACGGGGTGCCGCACACGCCGCTAGAGAAATGGGCCTACGGCCTCGTATGCGAGGAGGCGGACCGCCCGGCGCTGCCGGATTGGTTCGCGGACGATGTGGAGGATTGGCATCGGGAGCTGGCGGGGCGCGCGGCCGCGGCGTCGTATCGCGTCGCCTTCGCGCTGCTGGAGCCGGAGACGGCGTACGGCGATTGGCTGCTCGTGCCGGGGCTCGAGGACGCGGACGACGGAGCGTTCGTACCCGCCGGCGACGTGTGGACGTCGGCGGAGGCGAATCCGACGCTGGCGGGGCGCATGTTCGAAGGCGCGCACGAGCGGCTGTCGCGCGGGCTCGCCGAGGCGGCGGAGCGGTACGCTCCGATCGCGCGGCTGAACGTCGCGCGGGCGCTGGTCGCGCTGACGGAGGACGAAGCGATCGAGTTTCTCGAGCGGGGCGCGGCCGCGCTGGAGCGGCACGGCTTCGCCGCCGTGCTGCCCGCCTGGTGGCGCGACCCGGCGCCGCTCGAGGCGGCCGTCCATTACGAAGCGCTCCCGGCGAGCCGGGATGAGGCGGCCGGGGCGCCGCCGGCGTCGACTGGCGGGCCGCCGCTCGGGTTCGATGCGCTCATGTCGTATCGGATGGAGCTGCTGCTCGGCGGCGCGCCGATCGCGGAAGCGGAATGGCGCCGGCTGACGGAGCGAGAGACGGCGGTGCTGTTCCGCGAAGGCCGCTGGGTGCGGCTGCGGGCGGCGGACCGGCGAGCCGGGGATCGGTTTTTCCGCGAGGCGCAGACCGGGACGGCGACGGCGGCGGAGGCGATGCGCATGGCGCTCGCCGCGGAAGCCGAAGGCGGCGCCGCCGAGAGCGGCAAGCCGCCGGTGCGGCGTTGGAGCGCCGACGCGCGCCTCGCCCGGCTCGTGGCGGGGCTGCGCTCCGCCGGCGCCGCAGCGCCGCTCGAGACGCCGGAGGCGCTGCAGGGCGAGCTTCGCGACTACCAGCGGCGCGGCTTCACGTGGCTCGTTCGGATGCGCGAGCTCGGGCTCGGCGCGTGCCTCGCGGACGATATGGGGCTCGGCAAGACGGTGCAATGGATCGCTTACGCCTTGCATGCGACCGCGAGCGGGATGCGCGCCGGCGATCGGCCGCTGCTGCTCGTCTGCCCGACGTCCGTGCTGGGCAACTGGCAGCGCGAGCTGGAGCGATTCGCGCCGTCGCTGCGCGTCTGCTTCCATTACGGTCCAGGCCGGCTGCAGGGCGCGGCGTTCGCCGAGGCGGCGGGACAGTGCGACGTCGTGCTGACGTCGTATTCGACGTCGCTGCGCGACCGCAAGACGCTGGGAGCCCTCGCCTGGGACGCGGTCACGCTGGACGAAGCGCAGTACGTGAAAAACTCCGGCGCCCAGCTGACGAAATTTATTCGCACGCTGCCTTCCGCGCACCGGATCGCGCTGACCGGCACGCCGGTCGAAAACCGGCTGTCGGATTTATGGTCGATTTTCGAATTTCTGAATCCGGGCTTTCTCGGCAGCGAGCGCGGCTTCCGGCGGGCGTTCGGCGACGGGCCGGAGCGGAGCGCCGATCCGGCGGCGGCCGAACGGCTGCACCGGCTCGTGAAGCCGTTCCTGCTGCGCCGCCTCAAGACCGACCCGACCGTCATCGACGATCTGCCGGACAAAATCGAGCAGACGTCGTACTGCGGCATGACGGAGCGGCAGGCGGCGCTGTACGCGGCGACGCTCGAGCGGATGGCCGAGCAGCTGAAGCGCGCGGACGGCATTCGCCGCCGGGGCGTCATTTTGTCGACGATCACGCGGCTCAAGCAAATTTGCAACGCGCCGGAGCAGGCGCTTCGGGAGCGCGCGCTCCGGCCGGGAACGTCCGGCAAGCTGCTGCGCCTCGAAGAACTGCTGCGGGAGGCGGTCGAAAGCGGCGAACGCTGCATCGTCTTCACGCAGTACGCCGCCATGGCGGCGCTGCTGCAGCCGTATCTCGCGGAGCGGCTCGGCGTCGAAGTCGGCCTCATGTCCGGCAAAACGCCGCGGAAGGAGCGGGAAGCGCTGATCGCCCGCTTCCAAGGGGCGGAAGACGGACCGAATGTTCTCGTCATGTCGCTGAAGACCGGCGGCTTCGGGCTGAATTTGACCCGGGCGAGCAGGATCGTTCATTACGACCGGTGGTGGAACCCGGCGGCGGAGCGGCAGGCGACGGACCGGGCGTACCGGATCGGCCAGACGCGTACGGTGGAAGTGTGGAAGCTGGTCACGAAGGGAACGCTGGAAGAGTCGATCGAAAAGCTGCTGGAAGGCAAAGAAAAGCTCGCGGACGACGTCGTCGGCGCGGGCGAGAAATGGTTGACCGAATACAGCGACGAGCAGCTGAACGAGCTGCTGGCGCTGCGGAGACAGGTCATTTTGTCGGAAGACGGAGCGTAATTCTCGCATCGAGACTATGATAAAGGGGAAAGGAGCGGATCGGTATGGCGGAACGCGACGACATCGTCGTCGAGCGCGGACGCGTCGCCGGCGGAGGGGAGCCTCGCGCCGTATGGGACGTGCCGCTCGCGGCTCCGGAAGCCGTCCGGCGCGCGGCGCGGGAGCTCGCGGCCGATCCGCTGCTGGAGGGCCGCTGGCTCGCCGGCGCGGCGACGGAAGCCGACCGCGAGCGGCTCGGGCTGCGGGAGTCGGGCTGGCGTTCGAGCTGCGCCTGCGGCTCCGCCCAGCCGTGCCGCCACGCGCAGTCGGCGCTGTTTCGCTTCCGGCAGGAGGCGAAGCGCGACCCGTGGCTGTGGTGGGAGGCGATGGGCGAAGACCGGCACGCGCTGCAGGCGGCGGTTCGCGACGCGCGGGCCGAGCTCGCGCGCGCCGCGGCCGAAGGGCGGGAGCGCGCGGCGATACGCGCCGTCCGAGCGGCGGAAGCGGGCCGCTCGGCGGGCGGCGAGCCGTGGATGTTGAGCCGATTGAGCGATCCGGCGTTTTGGAATCGGGATACGACGCTCGCCGAGTGGCTGAAGCCGCTCGCCGAGGCCGTCCGGGCAAAGGAGGAGCCGCATGAGCCTTAGAACGACCACGCGATGGCTGCGGACGTTCGTGAACGCCCACAAGCTGTCGTCGTTTCAAGATAAAGCCGCCGCCCTGCGCGCGGAACCGAATCCGTATTATGTATTGGAATGGCTCGTCTTGCCGCGCATCGCGGAAGACGAGGAGGAGCCCGTATGGGACGCCTGGGGAGGGGAGCGGACGCCCGGCGTCGAGAAGGGCAGCCTGATCGGCGTCGAAGCGTGCTTCCGGGAGCAATTGCCGCTCGAGCTGCTGGTCGGCGCCCCGATCGGCGACGAAGAGGCCGCGAAGCTCGCGACCGCCTTCGCCGACCTGAGCGTCCGCTACGGCGACGAGCGGTGGTCGGCCGGCCTCGCCGATCTGGGCGAGCGGCTGCGCCATGCGGCGGAGCGCTACGCCGATTACGTCGAAGCGTTGAAGGCGGAGACGGAGAGGCTCGAGCGGGAAGCGGCGGAGCAGCTCGCGGAGCTCGAGGCGGAAGCGGCCGAGTACGAAGAGGGCGAATTCGACCTCGAAGCGGAGAAGCGCGCGGCGCAGGCGAAATGGGATCGGCGCAAGCAAGAGCTGCCCGGCAAAGTGCTGCAGCGGCTGTTCCCGGACGACGCGCTGCTGCGCCTCATGGCGACGGCGAACATGCCGCGGCCGGCGGAGCGGGTACGCGGGGCGGTGCGCCGGCTCGCGGAGAGCGCCCGCCATCCGGCGCTGCGGTTCGCCGAAGCGCTGGAGCGCGGCGATTACGAGCAGCTGAGGCATCTCGCCGAGCCGAGCGGCGCGCAGGCGTGGGGCGGATGGCTGGCCGCTTACATGAGCCGCAGCGACCTGACGCGGAGCTGGCTGCCGGTCGAAGACCGTCAGCGCGCCGCGATCCGTTGGATCGCCGCAGCCGAAGCGGAGGCGAGGCAGGAGGCAGTCGGCGACGAAGCCGCCGACGCGCGCCCGCGCGCCGCGAAGGACGGCTGGGTCGCGAGCGCGTTCCGAGCAGCCGGCTGGGAAGAGCGGCTCGCGGAGGCCGAGTTCGCGGAGGAGGCGCTGCACCGGTTCGTCTGGTACGCCCTGCCCGACGAGGAGCTGCGCAAGCGCCTCAGAGAAGAACTCGTTCTGAAGCAGTGGAGCGCCTTCGTCGAACGGTTCGCGGAAGACGGCGTAGAAGAGCGGTTCCGCGCGCTGTCGTGGGTGTTCCTGCTCGACCCGGAGAACGTCCAGCACCGGCTGCTGCGGGCGGCCCCGGGCGGGGCGGAGGAGCTGATTCGCCGATTGTGCCGGCTGTACGCCGAAGGGGTGCGCCGCGGACTCGACGTCCGCATCGTCGTATCGGTATACGCGTATTTGGCCAAACATGATAAAGAAGCGTTCTATTCGTTCGTTCACGGGGCGAGAACGCTCGACGTCGCGCTGCCGATGATGGAGCTGCCGGCATCCGACCTGTCGCAGCTGTTTCGCGGCGACGGCGTACGCCAGTCGTCGGCGCGGAAGCACCTGCTGCAGCTGTTTTACGCCCATCTCGAAGAAGCGGAGCCGAAGCAGGCGCCGCAGGAGCGGATGCTGAAGCTCGCCGCCATCCTCGCCGTCGACAAACGCTCCGCCGTCGTCGGCTGGCTGCAGCGGCACGAGCGCGATTGGCGCGAGAGCATCGGCGGCGACCGGGAGCGGTTGTTCACGCGCCTGCTGCGCTTCCGCTGGCTCGGCACGGCCGCCGACCCGGCGGAGCAGCACCGCGCCGTGAAGGAATGGCTGCAGCGGCACAGCGACTGGGTGCAATTCGAGACCGACGCGCCGAACGTCGAGGGCGAAGGCGTGGCGTACCGCGTCGTCAAGCCGGGCGCCATCGATGCGGAGACGGGGGAGGTGCTCGCGCGGGCGACCGTGCGGGCCGAATGGACCGACCGCGCCGAGGTCAACAAGCTGCTCGACGATTTGAAGCTGCTCTAACGTGAGGATCGTTACATCGATGAATCGGAGGTAGGCGCATGGATCCGTTGCTGATCGGCATCGACTTCGGAACGACGAACAGTTCCGTTGCCGTGCTCGACCCGGTGGAAAACCGGGTGCATATGAAACGTTTGGACGAAGGGGAGACGCCTTTTCTCATCCGAACCATTTTGACGAAAGGACACGACGGCGACTGGTTGATCGGCAATCAGGCGGCGGCGCTCGGCAAGCTGCGCGAACGGTCCGTCCTGTCGCTCAAGACGGAGCTTCGGCGGTCGCCCGACTTCTCGCTGTCCGTCGACGGCGAAGACATCCAGCTCGTCGATTTGATTTCGCAGTTTTTGCAGGAGCTGCTCGAGCGCGCGGGCGTGCCGGATCCGACGGCCATCGATCGGCTCGCGCTCAGCGTCCCCGTCAATTACGACGACCGGCGCAAGGCGATCATGGAGCAGGCGGCGGTGCGCCTCGGCCTCGAGCCGAGCCGCGTTTGGTTTCTCGACGAGCCGGTGTCGGTGCTGTGGGACTGCCGCATCATCCCGGCGCGGTATGCGCTCGTGTTCGATTTCGGCGGCGGCACGCTCGACATGGCGATCATGGATAAGGAAGAGTCCGTCAAGCACCGCCAAGCGATCGTGCATCATCCGTATTTCGACCCGGACGACAACGACAGCAACCGGTACCACGGCAAAGTGGTCGCGAAGCTCGGTCTCGATCTCGGCGGCGACGATCTCGACGATTGCCTCGTCAAGCTGTTCGTCGAGCGCGGCAAAGCGGCGGGCAATCCGGTATGCGAGTCGATCGCCCTCGAGTTGTTCGAGGATCCCGAGCGGCTGCACAAGCTGAAGTCGCATCCGCAATTTACGTTCTATCACCAGCTGAAGGTGATCGCCGAGCATACGAAGCGGCGGCTGTCGACGGAGCCTGCGGTGACGGTGGACATTCCGCCGCTCATGCCGGGCGTCGATCAAGGCATACCGAACGTGACGGTGACGGCGGAGCAATTTTATCTTGCGACCGAACGGCCTCGCGAAACGTTAAATAAAGGACTGCAGGAGCTCGTCAAACGATTCGCCGAAGCGACGCGGCTCACCCGCCGCGACATCGGCGCCGTGCTGCTCTCCGGCGGCAGCAGCCTCGTGCCGTTCGTGCCGGACGTGCTGGAGGAGCTGTTCCCGAACGCGCGCATCGTGTGGGACGAAGAGCATCTGCAGACGCGCATCGCCCGAGGCAACGCCCGATATACGCGCAGCGAGGACGAATGGATCGTCGGCGACCTCGTGAACGCGTCGATCGGCATTTACAACCATGCCGGCAAGGAAACGATCGAGGTGATCGCGCCGGACGATACGTATCCGATCCGCAAGCAAAAGCGCGTCGCGACGACGAAGCCGAACCAGACGAAAATCGAGATCGCGCCGATGGTGAAGCCGCAGGGCAGCGCCAAATACGAGCCGCTGCAAAAATACGGCCGGCCGATCCTGTGGCGCATGACGATCCGCGCGCATCCGGGCACGCACGACATCAACCGGCTGACGATCACGTACGCGATCGACAAGTCGCAGCGGCTGCGCGTCACCGCCTACGACAACCTGTTCAAGCAGGAGGTCGGCGTCGAAGAGCTCGAGCTCGCGGACGCGGGCTGGAACGTCAAACTGGAGCGAAATTAACGGAGAAAGAGGCGCAACAAGCCGATGGAAGCATCCAACGCAAGGAACGCAGGCGCGGCGCAGCCGCCCGAATTCAACCGGGAGTACACGATCAAGCTGCTGGAGACGCTGCTGAAGACGCCGAGCCCGACCGGGTTTACGCACGGCATCATGCGGCTGCTCGAGGACGAAGCCGCGCGGCTCGGCTTCCGCATGGAGCGGATCGCCAAGGGCGGCGGCGTCATTCGCGTGCCCGGAACGGAGGGCGGGCCCGCGCTGCTGCTGAGCGGCCACGTCGACACGCTCGGGGCGATGGTCCGCTCGATCGCGAAAGACGGGTCGCTGAAGCTTACGATACTCGGCGGCTATATGATGCAGTCGATCGAGAACGAATATTGCCTCGTCCATACGCGGGACGGGCGGGCCGTGCCGGGCACGATTTTGCCGGAGAAGCCGTCCGTGCACGTCTATCCCGACGCGCGCGATCAGAAGCGGGACGAGACGAACTACGTCGTCCGTCTGGACGAACCCGTCGCGAGCAAAGAAGACGCCGCGGCGCTCGGGATCGGGCCGGGCGATTACATTTCGCTCGACCCGCGGACCGTCGTGTTCGATAACGGCTTCATCAAGTCGCGGCATCTCGACGACAAAGCCGGAGTGGCGGCGATGTTCGCCGTGCTGGAGGCGATGTCGCGCACCGGCGCGCGGCCGCGGCGCGACGTGCTGTTCCTGATTTCCAACTACGAAGAAATCGGCCACGGCTCGTCGTACATTCCGGACGGCGTCGAAGAAATGATCGCCGTCGACATGGGCGCGATCGGCGACGATCTGACGTGCACGGAGCGGGACGTCTCGATTTGCGCGAAGGATTCGACAGGCCCGTACGATTACGGCATGACGAACCGGTTAATCGACCACGCGAAGCGGCTCGGCCTCTCCTATGCGGTCGATATTTACCCGCGCTACGGCTCGGACGCGTCCGCGGCGCTGCGCGCCGGCCATAACATCCGCGCGGCGCTCGTCGGCCCCGGCGTGCATGCGTCGCACGCGATGGAGCGTACGCATATCGACGCCATCCGCCACACGTACGCGCTGCTCGCCGCTTATGCGATGGAGTGACGCCGCCATGGCCGAACATGCGCTGGACATGCCGGAGGTGTCCGAAGCCGAACTCGTTCGCCGCCGCTGGGCCGACGACGGCGCCTTCGCCGTATACTTTTATACCCCGTGGTGCGGCACGTGCAAGCTCGGCGAGAAAATGCTGCGCGTCGTCCGGGCGATCGAGCCCGGCGCCGGCATCGTGAAGGCGAACGTCAACTTCATGCCGGCGATCGTCGCCGAATGGAAAATCGAAAGCGTGCCGTGCCTCGCCTTCGTCGAAGGGAAGCGGGTGACGGAAAAGCTGTACACGCTGCGCTCCGTCGAAAACGTGCTGGAGCGAGTCAGAACTCGTCTGAAGTAAAGTCTGCTAGGGCTGGCTTCACCCCTGCCGTATGCGATGTTCGATGCGATTCTGCTCTTATCTATCACTACCAACAACGTTCATCGCGTTGAGAAAGAGGGAAGCTTAACATGCCTGTTCACATCATTACCGACGGCAGCTCCGATTTGCCCGCCGCGCTGCGCGACGCCTGGAACATCCGGGTCGTCCCGCTCGGCGTTCGCTTCGGCGCCGACGAATTCGATTCGACGATGCCCGCCGCCGAATTTTACGCGCGGATGCGCGTGTCCGAAGGGCTGCCGCAGACGTCCAGCCCGTCGCCGCACGCGTTCCTGGAAGCGTTCCGCGAGGCGGCGCCCGGCGAGGCGATCCTCGTCGTCACGCTGTCGTCGGCGCTGAGCAGCACGTATCAGCACGCGGCGCTCGGGGCGACGCTGTTCCGCGAGGAGCGGCCCGACGCATCTGTCGCCGTCATCGATTCGAAAACCGCCTCCATGGGGCTCGGCGGCATCGTGTACCAAGCGGCGCAGCTCGCCGCGGGCGGCGAACCGCTGGAGCGCATCGAGGCAGCCGTGGAGCGGCTCGTCTCGACGACCCGGACGGAGTTCGTGCTCGATACGCTGGAGAACGTGATCAAAGGCGGCCGGCTCGACCGGCTGCGCGGCGCCGTGGCGTCGATGCTGAACATCAAGCTGCTGATGCACGCGAGCGAGCAGGGCGCCGTCGAGGTGCTCGAGAAGGTGCGCGGCACGTCGGCCGCGGTGAAGCGCATGATCGAGCGGATCGAATCCGCGAAGGACGACGCCGCGAACCGGCTGCTGTCGATCGCGCACAGCAATGCGGAAGCGCGCGCGCAGGAGCTGGCGAACCGGATCATGGAGCGCTATGCGTTCCGCGAGGTCGTCGTGTCGGACATGGGACCGGTGATCGGAACGTACGCCGGCGAAGGCGGACTGCTCGTCGCGTACTAACGGAAACAACGATCATTCGCGTATGAAACCGAAGCCGAGGAGGGAAACGAAATGAATGTGGGGGATTTGGTCGTCGCTCATTACAAGAGCGGCACGTACGTCGGCGAGCTGATTCAGCTCGAGAGGCCGAAGGCGAAGGTGCGCATGCTGGCGGTGCTGAAGCACCCGACGCAAGGCGACCTGCACCATCCGATGCAGGCCGACGTGGCGATGTTTCACGAGCGCCGGGCGCTCGCGTATCGGGAAGTGGCGAACGTGTTCGCCGGCGAGCTGGCGCCGTACGCCGGCGAAGCGGCGCCGGATTACAAAGAATCGCTGCGCAGCGCGCTCGAGGCGGAAATCGAAGCAATGAGAAGCCTTGGCGGCGCCTTCGGCGAGCGTGCGCTGCAGCAGCTGGAGCAGTTGAAGAAGGACTACTTCGGCAGCTGAGGGCGTTGCGTCAGCGCCGCAGCACTTCGCGCTCGAACTCGTCGCGGATCGCCTTCAGCTTCTCGGGCGACGAGGCGCAGTCGTACGCGGCCGCGGCGAGCGCCTTCGCGCCGAGCAGCATGCCGTCGAACGCCCGGTCCGTCATCGCCGCGTCGCGGAATTCGATCGAATGCAGCAAATACTTCTGATCGACCACCTGCACGTACGGATGGGCGGCGGGACATTGGAGCGACACGTTGCCGAGGTCGAGCGAACCGTGGTCGTTGCCGGTTTGGATCGCGCTCTCCGGCACGCCGAGCTCGACGAGCGCCGACGTGAACGCGTCGGACAACGTTTCGTTCGTGCGCAGCTCGTCGTACGAGAACTCGTAGTTGGACACCTCGAGCGAGCAGCCGGTCGCGAGCGCCGCGCCTTCCGCGCACCGTTTCACCTTTTCCACAAGCTCGTTCGTGTAGGCGCGGGTGGCGGCCCGAACGTAAAAATCGGCGCACGCGTAGTCCGGGATGACGTTCGGCGCCTTGCCGCCGTTCGTGATGACGCCGTGGATGCGCGCGTCCGAAGCCGTCTGCTGGCGCAGCGCGTTAATGCCGTTGAACAGCTGAATGACCGCGTCGAGCGCGTTGACGCCGTCTTCCGGATTCGCCGCGGCATGGGCGCTCCGTCCGCGGTATTCGAAGCGAAGGGCGTCCATCGCCATCGACGAGCCGGAACGTTCGTACGCATAATACGGATGCGCCATCAGCGCGAAGCTGCAATCGCGGAATAGGCCCGCTTCCGCCATCAGCACTTTGGCGCCTTTCGTCTCTTCGGCGGGAGTGCCGTACACGCGGATTTTGCCGCCGAACTGCTGGATCGCTTCCGCGAGGCCGACCGCGGCCGCGACGCTCATCGAGCAGATGAGATGATGGCCGCAGGCGTGCCCGATGTCGGGAAGCGCGTCGTATTCCGCGAGGAACGCCACGACCGGACCGGGCCTTCCCGAATCGAGTTCGGCGATGAACGCGGTCGGGAGACCGAGCGTATGCGGCTCGACGCGGAAGCCGAATTCCGCGAGCGCCGTCGTCAGCGTTTCGAAGGCGAAGTATTCTTCGTTCCCGAGCTCCGGTTTCGCTCCGATGCTAGCTGCGATCGAACGGATACGGGGGGAGACGGAGTCGATGCGGGAAAAAATCGTTTGCTTCATAGCGCAACCTTCCTTTCCGGAAACCAGTCATAAGAGAACAAGCTCCCTCGCATTATAGCATAGGAAGGGGACCGTTTTCCTCGCGCTCGGCGTGCGGCGCCGCGCCTAGCTTCGGGGCGAAGCGGAAAATTGGACAAACGTCGGCGAATGTGAGACGATGAGGCTTGGTAACGAATTATAGGAGGATGAACGATGTCTGAGAAAGAAAAAACCGTTTCCGGATCCTCGAACGCCGGAGCGGGCGGGGGCAAAGGCAAAATCATTTTACCGTGGGCGCTGTTCGCGGCGACGGCGATCGGCTTTGCCGTATATGCGGGCGTTCAGGCGAACGAGCCGAACGTGTCGACGGGCAACGTCGGCGACGAAGCGGTCGCGACGGTCGATAACGAAGCGATCACGGCGAACGAGCTGTACCAGACGATGCTGAAGCAAGTCGGTTCGCAAGCGGTCGATCAGCTGATCACCGAACGCTTGATCAACCGCGCGGCGGCGGCGCAAAACATTCAGGTGACCGACGAAGACCTGAACGCCGAAATCGAGAAAATCAAAGCGAACTTCCCGGACGAAGCCACCTTCAATCAGCAGCTCGCGATGGCGGGCTATACGCTGGAGTCGCTGAAGGAGCAGCTCTCGCCGCAAGTGAAGCTGACGAAGCTCGTCGAACCGGAAATTCAAGTGACGGACGAAGATATCCAATCGTACTACGACGAGAACAAGGCGTCCTACGAAACGCCGGAGCAGGTGCGCGCGTCTCACATCTTGGTCGACTCGAAAGAAGAGGCCGAGAAGTTGCTGGCGGACCTGAAGGGCGGGGCGGATTTCGCGGAGCTAGCGAAAGAGCACTCGAAGGATACCGGCAGCGCGGTGAACGGCGGCGACCTCAACTACTTCGGCAAAGGCCAAATGGTTCCCGAATTCGAGGAAGCGGCGTTCGCGCTCGACGTCGGCCAAGTCAGCGACATCGTCGAATCGCAGTACGGTTTCCATATTATTAAAGTGACTGACAAGAAAGCGGCGACGACCGCGACGCTCGAAGAGAAGAAGGAAGAAATTCGCGAAACGCTGTTCGAACAAAAAGTGAACGAGCGTTCCACCGCATATCTCGAGGAGCTGCGCTCGGCGGCGAAGATCGAAAACTCGCTCGCGACCGAAGAAGCAGCATCGTAATGGCAAAGTAGGAAGCCGGCGAATCCGCCGGCTTCTTTATTTTGCGTCCGCGGCGCTTTCCTTCCGGCGGAACGGCTATGGTATAATGAGGAACGTGATTTCACAAAAGGGATCGGGGAAAGGCGGGGAACATACGCGTATGTCGCTGCGGGAGATGCAAGTCGTTCCGGGCGCGCTGCTGGAGCAGCGCATCGAAGAGGTTAAGCCGCTGGACACGCTGGAGACGGAGCAATACGCGATCGTGAAAGACGGCGAAACCGGCGAACATTTTTTGCATTATCGATACATCCATCGCGACGTCGCGCTGGGCGGGGCCGAATCGGCGTATCACCAGCTGATGCCGCTTTCGTCCGACGACGTGTTGGAGCTGATGTTCGGCGGAGCGCCGTATCGTTACCCCGAAGCATGGACGCAGCCGTATTTGCGCAACGGACCCGACGGCCAGTACGTCTGGTTCGATCCTTCGCCCGCGAGGGAAGCGGAGGAGGCGGAGCGCGAAGCCGCGCGCATTCGGGAGACGCTGCTTGCGTTCAAGCGCAAGGGCAGCTTCGGCGAGCAAGACGTGGAGCGGTTGTTCCGCGAGCTGGACGATAAGGAATCATAAGGAGAGAGTCTCTTGAACGAACGAACGTTGGAGTTGTTTCGGACGCTGACGGAGCTGCCCGGCGCGCCGGGCTTCGAGCAGGATGTGCGGCGGTTCGTGCGCGAGCAGCTGACGCCGCTGTCGGAGGAAATCGTGACCGACCGGATCGGCAGCATTTTCGGCGTGAAGCGGGGAGATCCGAACGGGCCGGTCGTCATGGTGGCCGGGCATATGGACGAGGTCGGCTTTATGGTCACCGGCATCACCGACAAAGGCATGATCAAGTTCGCGCCGCTCGGCGGCTGGTGGAACCAGGTGCTGCTCGCCCAGCGAATGCAGATCGCGACGAAGCGCGGGCCGGTCGTCGGCGTCGTCGGCTCGACGCCGCCGCATTTGCTGGACGAGGCGTCGCGCAATAAGCCGGTCGATATCGGCCACATGTTTCTCGACATCGGGGCGGACGACCGCGCGGACGCGGAAGCGATCGGCGTCGTCATCGGCCAGCCGATCGTGCCGATTTGCCCGTTCACGCCGCTCGCCAATCCGAAGAAGATTATGGCGAAGGCGTGGGACAACCGGTACGGCGTGGGCCTTGCGATCGAGCTGATGCGCGAGCTGCAGGACAAGGCGCATCCGAACGTCGTCTACTCCGGAGCGACGGTACAGGAGGAGATGGGGCTGCGCGGCGCCGAGACGGCGTCGAGGCTCGTCAATCCGGACGTCGCGTTCGTATTGGATGCGAGCCCCGCGAACGACGCGTCCGGCGACCGCTCGGCGTTCGGCCAGCTCGGCAAAGGGGCGCTGCTGCGCATCCTCGACCGGACGATGATCACGCATCGCCTCATGGTGGAGTTCGTCCGCGACACGGCGGAAACGCATAAGATTCCGTACCAGTATTTCGTCTCGCCCGGCGGCGGGACGGACGCGGGCCGCGTCCATCTGTCCGGCGCGGGCGTGCCGACGGCGGTCGTCGGCATCCCGGCGCGCTACATACATACGGCCGCGGCGATTATTCATACGGACGATTACGCGGCGGCGAAGGAGCTGCTCGTGAAGCTGGTGACGACATGCGATCGGTCCGTCGTCGATACGATGTACAAGAACGAATAGGAGGACGAAGACGACATGGCGAAGGAAGATTCGAGATACGCGCCGTACGGCTCCCCGCTGTCGGGGAAGGCGCGCAAAATGATGCTGCTCGGCTCGGGAGAGCTCGGCAAGGAGGTCGTGATCGAGGCGCAGCGGCTCGGCGTCGAGACGATCGCGGTCGATCGGTACGAAGGGGCGCCGGCGTTCTCCGTCGCGCATCGATCGTATGTGATCGACATGCTGGACGGTGCGGCGCTGCGGGAGCTGATCACGCGGGAGAAGCCCGATCTGATCGTGCCGGAAATCGAAGCGATCGCGACGCCGACGCTCGTCGAGCTGGAGCAAGAAGGCTACGTCGTCGTGCCGACGGCGAACGCCGCCCGGCTCACGATGGACCGCGAAGGCATTCGCCGGCTCGCCGCGGAGACGCTCGGTCTCCCGACGGCGCGGTACGCGTTCGCCGATTCGCTGGACGAGCTGCGCGCGGCCGTCCAGGATATCGGCACGCCGTGCGTCATTAAGCCGATCATGAGCTCGTCCGGCAAAGGGCAGTCCGTCTGCAAGACGCCGGACGACGTCGAGGCGTGCTGGAACTACGCCATGGAGGGCGGCCGCGCAAAGAAGGCGCGCGTCATCGTCGAGGAGTTCATTCGCTTCGACTCCGAAATTACGATGCTGACCGTCCGGTCCGCGTCCGGTACGACGTTCTGCCCGCCGATCGGTCACGTGCAGAAGGACGGCGATTACATCGAATCGTGGCAGCCGCATCCGATGAGCGCGGAGCAGCTCGCCGAGGCGCAGCGCATCGCGGCGACGGTGACGGAGGCGCTCGGCGGCTACGGCATTTACGGCGTGGAGCTGTTCCTCGCGCCGGACAAGGTGTACTTCAGCGAGGTGTCGCCGCGCCCGCACGATACGGGCCTCGTGACGCTCGGCACGCAGGACTTGTCCGAATTCGCGCTGCACGTCCGCGCGATTCTCGGCTTGCCGGTGCCGACGATCCGGCTGCTGACGCCGGGCGCGTCCCGGACGCTGAAGGCGGTCGACAGCCGCGATGCGTTCGTCGTCGCCGGGCTCGATCGAGCGCTCGCGCTGCCGAATACGCAGGTGCGCGTCTTCGGCAAACCGGTGACGATGCCGGGACGCCGCATGGCGGTCGCGATCAGCACCGCCGACACGGTAGAGGACGCGCGGGCGGTCGCCGCCGACGCGGCGGGAAGCCTCAGCATCGAATAAAGCAAGGGACGGAAGAACAGCCGCAGGGGATAACCTGCGGTTGTTTTTTTTTGTTGGTATGAATTGGAATTCGTCCCTGGGCAACCTTCGAATCGCGTCACTCGTTAAAGTTAGGAAGACGGCTGTTTCGCAGCAACCTTTCGCAATCATTCAAGCAGCGTTAAACATTCATGAAAAGGGGATTAATTATGAAAAAGAGAATTCTAGCAGCCGTCCTCATGTCCTGCGCCCTCGTCGCGCCGGGAGCGGCGGAGGCGGCCGCGAAGCCGGAGTCGGACCGAATCGGCATCGTCTTGAACGGCAGCAAAGCGGCATATGAAGCCAGCTATCAACCGTTCATCCAAGCCGATCGCGTGCAGGTGCCCGTGCGGTACTTGTTCGAATCGTTCGGCGCAGAGGTTCGCTACGACGCGTCCACGGGAACGGTCTACGCCGATGCGGGCGATATGACGCTGACCGTCAAGACGGGCTCGACGTCTATGACCGTCGACGGACGCAGCGTGAAGCTCGATTCGCCGGCGACGATCCGCGGCGGCCGCATGTTCGTGCCGATTCGCGCGATCGGGGAAGCGCTCGGGGCGAACGTCGGCTGGAATGCGAATACGCGGGAGGTTCGCGTAGGGAGTCCGATCGTTCGAGGGTCCGCCGTAAGCCCGGAATCGCTGGACGCCGACACGGCGGCGCGCGCGCGGGCAATGTCCGCTTACGAGACGGCGGTCGTCGCGCTAACCGCATATTATAAGGGACAAACGCCTTCAGGTTTCGCCGTATCGCCGGAGTTAGCCGCGAATTGGCAGGCGGAACAAACCTACGAAAAGGTGTGGGCCCAGTACGGAAGCGTAAAGGAAGAGCAAGGCCGCCATGTCGTAGAACTGTTGATGATCGGTCAAGATCGAAACGGAGCGCTTCGAACGATCGGAGCGGACGTCGCCGAAGTGACGCCGATGGCGGAGTCGGCGGGTTACGCGCTGACCGGGCTCGGCCATCTGGAGCTGCCGGCGCCGACCGGCGCCGCGAGCGTGTGGATCGGCCGCGGAGCCGATTCGTCAATCGCCCCGCAGAACGTAACGGCGGACATGCCGGCACCGATCGAACAAGACGGAACGCTGCTGCTGCCGGCGGAGCTCTTGAACCGATTCGGCACGGTCGCGGTCCGAAGCGACGGGACGTATACGCTGACGCTGCGGGACGGAAGCGCCAAGACGCTGCCTGCTTCGCGCAGCGGCGGGAAAGCGTATATATCGATCGAGGCTTTGACCGAAGCGTTCGACGGACTGACGATTCGAGACTTACAAGAAACGATCGAGTATCAAGTGGATTGGAACGAAGCCGCACGCCAAGTGCTTATTCAGATCGAATCGAACCACCCGGTCGGTTAACGAATTCCGCCGCCGACGCCGCCGATGCGAAAGCATCGGCGGTTTTTGCGTCCCCAAACGCTTTCCCGTTGATGCAATGCATACAAAAAGTAAGCGGCTAAAAATCGTTGTGGTTTGATCGGCGGGGAATGACGTATGATAACAGTATATACCAGCCATCCGAAAGGAGTTGTCCGGGCATGCGTTCGTCAGGAACGATCATCGAGACGACCGAACGAATCGGGGCGCACAACTATCATCCGATTCCCGTCGTCATCGAACGAGGGGAAGGCGTCTGGGTGTACGACCCGGAAGGCAACCGCTACATGGACATGCTAAGCGGTTATTCGGCGCTCAACCAAGGGCATCGGCATCCGAAAATCATCGCCGCGCTGAAGGAGCAGGCTGACAAAATCACGCTCACTTCGCGCGCGTTTTACAATGAACCGATGGCCCGATTTTACGAGAAACTGTCCGCCTACACCGGGAAATCGGCCATATTGCCGATGAACACGGGCGCGGAGGCGGTGGAGACGGCGCTCAAGGCGGCCCGGCGATGGGCGTACGACGTGAAGAAGGTGCCGGACGATCAGGCGGAGATTATCGTCGCCGCCGGCAACTTCCACGGGCGGACGATCGCGATTACGTCGTTCTCGTCGGACCCGTCGTACCGCCGCGGCTTCGGCCCGTTCGCGCCGGGGTTTCGCATCGTGCCGTACGGCGACCTTGACGCGCTGCGCGAGGCGATGACGCCGAACACGGCGGCGTTCCTCGTCGAGCCGATCCAAGGGGAAGCGGGCATCGTCATCCCGCCGGACGGCTATCTCCGGGAGGCGAAGCGGCTGTGCGAGGAGCGGAACGTCCTGCTCCTCGCCGACGAAATTCAAACCGGCTTCGGGCGAACGGGCCGGCCCTTCGCTTGCGATTGGGAAGGCGTGACCCCGGATATGTACATTATGGGCAAGGCGCTCGGCGCCGGCGTATTGCCGGTGTCCGCCGTGGCCGCGGACGCCAGCATCCTCGGCGTGTTCGAGCCCGGCTCCCACGGCTCGACGTTCGGCGGCAACCCGCTCGCCTGCGCGGTGGCGGTCGCGGCGCTCGAGGTGCTCGAGGAAGAGCAGCTCGCCGAACGGTCGAGAACGCTCGGGGAGGCGTTCCTCGCCCGGCTGCGGCAGCTTACTTCGCCGGCGATTCGAGAGGCGCGCGGCCGCGGGCTGCTCATCGGGCTGGAAATGAACGGCAAGGCAAGACCGTACTGCGAAGCGCTCATGAAGCTTGGCCTGCTGTGCAAGGAGACGCACGAGAACGTCATCCGGTTCGCGCCGCCGCTCGTCGTGACGGAGGAGGAGCTGGACTGGGCGTTCGTCCGCATCGAGCAAGCGCTGCGCGAGGTGTCCGGCTGACGGCCCCCGCCGGCATATATATAACGGTAAAGGAGAGGATCTTATGACTATGATTCCTTATCATCCAGAACCGTTCACCAATTTCACGAACCCGGAGGAGGCGCGCGCGTTCGACGAAGCGCTGCGCAAGGCGCGCGCCGAGCTCGGCCTGCGCGTCCCGCTCGTCATCGGGGGGCGGCGCATCGACGCCGAGCGGACGACGACGTCGATCAACCCGTCCCGGAAGGACGAAGTCGTCGGCATCGTCGCGAAGGCGGATCGGGACCAAGCCGATCAGGCGGTCCGCGCCGCGTACGACGCTTACAGAACTTGGTCGAAAACGTCCCCCGAGGCGCGAGCGGCGCTGCTGTTCAAGACGGCGACGATTCTGCGCCGGCGCAAGCACGAGTTCAGCGCCTGGCTGACGATCGAAGCGGGCAAAGTGCGGGCCGAAGCGGACGCGGACACGGCGGAAGCGATCGATTTCATGGAATATTACGGCCGCCAAATGGTCGCGATGGCGAAGCGCGCGAACGATCTTCTCGTGCCGATGCCGGGCGAAGACAACCGGCTCGAGTACATCCCGCTCGGCGTCGGGCTCGTCATTCCGCCGTGGAACTTCCCGCTTGCCATCATGGTCGGCATGACCGTCGCCTCCATCGTCGCGGGCAATACGGTCGTGCTGAAGCCGGCGAGCACGACGCCGGTCATCGCGTACAAATTTTTCGAAATGCTGGAGGATGCGGGCCTGCCGCCGGGCGTCGTCAATTTCGTCCCCGGCAGCGGATCCGAAATCGGCGACTTCCTCGTGACGCACCGGCTGACGCGGTACATCGCGTTCACAGGCTCGCGCGAAGTCGGCCTGCGCATCCACGAGCTGTCGGCGAAGGTCGGAGAAGGACAAATGTGGCTGAAGCGCTACATCGGCGAGATGGGGGGGAAGGACTCGATCATCGTCGACCGCGACGCGGATCTCGAGGAAGCGGCGAAAGGCATCGTCGCCTCCGCATTCGGCTTCTCCGGCCAAAAATGCTCCGCCTGCTCCCGGGCGATCGTCCACCGGGACGTGTACGACGAGGTGCTGAACCGCGCCGTCGAGCTGACGAAGGCGCTTTCGATCGGCGACGCGGCCGACCCCGGCTGCTTCACCGGCCCGGTCATCGACGAGTCGGCGTACCGGAAAATTCTCGACTACATCGACATCGGCAAAGGCGAAGGACGTCTCATGACCGGCGGCGGCGCGCCGATGGCGGAGAAAGGATATTTCATCGAACCGACGATTTTCGCGGACGTCGATCCGTCGGCGCGGCTCATGCAGGAGGAAATTTTCGGGCCGGTGCTCGCGTTCGCGAAGGCGAACGACTTCGACCATGCGCTAGAGATCGCGAACAACACCGAATACGGCCTTACCGGCTCCGTCTACACGCGGAACCGCGAACATATCGAGCGCGCGAGGACCGATTTCCACGTCGGCAATTTGTATTTCAACCGCAAGTGCACGGGCGCGATCGTCGGGGTGCATCCGTTCGGCGGCTTCAACATGTCCGGCACCGATTCGAAGGCGGGCGGACCCGATTATTTGCTGCAGTTCACGCAGCTGAAGCTGAGCTCGGAAAAATTGTGACGAAAGCGGGGAGCGGACCATGGCGCTGGACAACATGCTGCGGAGCGCGGTGCTGTCGGTGGCGGGCAATCGGGCGGTTCGGTCGTTTTTCCGGAAATACGGGATGCGCCTCGGCGTAGCCCGCTTCGTCGCGTCGGAGCAGCTCGAGGCGGCGCTCGACGTCGTGCTGCGGTTGAACCGGCAAGGGCTGATGGTGACGCTCGATTATTTGGGCGAGAGCGTCACCGACCGCGCGCTCGCCGAGGAAGCGGCCGATCAGGCGGTTCTCACGCTGCGGCGCATCGCGGAGCGGAAGCTAAACGCCAATGTATCGGTGAAGCTGACGCAGCTAGGCCTTACCATCGATCCCGCGTTCTGCGAATCGATGATGTCGCGCATTCTCGACGAAGCGGCGCGGACCGGCAATTTCGTACGGATCGACATGGAGGATTCGTCCGTCGTGCAGGCGACGGTCGATCTGTTCGAGAAGCTGCTGAAACGGTACGGACCGAAGCGGGTCGGGCTCGTGCTGCAGGCGTATTTGTACCGCACGCAGGCGGACCGGGAGCGGCTTGGATCGCAAGGCGTCAATGTGCGCATCGTGAAGGGCGCTTACAAGGAGCCGAAGGAGGTCGCGTTCCCGCGCAAAAAAGACGTGGACGCGAATTACGTCCGGCTCGTCGAAGCGCACCTTGCGCAAGGCTGCTACACCGCCGTGGCGACGCACGACGAAGCGATCATCAAGCAGACGATTCACTACGCGCGCAAGAAAGGAATCTCGCCCGAGCGCTTCGAGTTCCAGATGCTGTACGGCATCGCGGGCGAGCTGCAGCTCCGCCTCGTGCGGGACGGGTATCGCGTGCGCGTGTATACGCCGTTCGGGGAAGCGTGGTACCCGTATTTTACGCGACGCATCGCCGAACGTCCCGCCAATCTATGGTTCGTGCTGAAAGGCATGTTCCGCGCGTAATCGGCAATCGTAGATCCAGTAAACGTTCCAGGAGGGAAACCTATGCTAGCAACGAAACCAGACGCGATTTCGCTGATCGGCGTGCCGATCGACCTCGGCGCCGGGCGGCGCGGCGTCGATATGGGGCCGAGCGCCATCCGGGTAGCCAACGTGCAGGAGAAACTGGAACGGCTCGGGTATGCGGTGTACGACGAGGGCGATCTCGTCGTCCGCCGCCCCTCGGGCTATGGCGAATACGGGCCGGGGCTGAAGTTTTTGGACGAAATCGCCCGCGTCTGCGGGGAGCTTCAGGAGCAGGTGGCAGCGGCGATCGCCGCTCGCCGGTTCCCGCTCGTGATCGGCGGCGACCACAGCCTCGCGTTCGGTTCCGTCGCCGGCGTGCTCAAGCATCGGCCGAAGCTCGGCGTCATTTGGTTCGACGCGCATGCGGACCTCAATACCGAGCAAACGTCGCCGTCCGGCAACATTCACGGCATGTCGCTCGCCGTCGCTTTGGGCCGGGGGCATCCGCACCTGACGTCCATTGCCGGCGGCCGGGTCGTCGACCCGTCCAAGGTCGTCCTCATCGGCTCGCGGTCGGTCGATCCGGGCGAGCGGGAGCTGATCCGTTCGCTCGGGATCAAATCGTTCACGATGCACGACATCGACCGGCTCGGCATGACGCGCGTGATGGAAGAGACGATCGCCATCGTCGCGGACGGTACGGACGGCGTCCACCTCAGCCTCGATTTGGACAGCTTGGACCCCGAGGACGCGCCGGGCGTCGGCACGCCGGTCATCGGAGGGATCACGTATCGGGAGGGACATCTCGCGATGGAGCTGCTGTCCGAGGCGGGCTGCGTCGTAAGCGCCGACGTCGTCGAGGTGAACCCGATTCTGGACCATATGAACAAGACGGCGAAAGTGGCGGTCGAGCTCGTCGCCTCCTTGTTCGGCGAAAAAATCGTCTAACCGCGAAAAAAAGTACGAGTCCGACAAGCCCATTTTTCCCGCGAATGAATACCATGGAGTAAAGTTCTGGGCTTGTAGGAGGAATGCGGCATGACGAAACCGATCAAATACGCGGCCGTCGGCGATTCGCTGACGTTCGGCACCGGAGCGCCGGAGAACAAAGGATTCGCGAGCGTCGTTCAGCAGCTGTGGAGCGAGCGGCTCGGGGCCGACATCATCCGCCGCACGTACGCGGTCGTCGGCGCGACGACCGGAGAAACGCTGGAGCGGCTGCTGACGAACGCGGAGATGCGCAAAGCGATCGCCGAGGCCGACATCGTTACGCTGACCGCCGGCGGCAACGATCTCATTCGCGCCGCCATGCGGATGTACATTCAAGGGGAAACCCGTTCAATGAAGCCGGGGATGCGCGTATTCGCGAACGCCTACCGCGATTTGCTGAGCGAGCTCGCCGCCGTCCATCGGACGATGGAGCGTGAGGACGCCCGCATCGTCGTCGCGGATTGCTACAACCCGTTCCCGCAGGTGCGCGACGCGGTGTTGTGGATCAGCTTCGTCAACCGCTGCATCCACCGCTGCGCGGCGGCGTACGGCGGCCGCGTGCTCGTCGCCCGCGCGTACGACGCATTCCTCGGTCGAGAGACCGATTTGTTCGCGGACGACGGCGTTCACCCGAACGAAGCGGGGCACCGCGTGCTCGGCGAATGCGTCGCCGACGCCCTCGCGTGAATGGAGGCGGGGGCTGCGGAGGCGCCTTTCGTTGAAACGACTGCCGGATTGCACTACAATGAATAGCAGAAGTGCAATCCGGTTTCAGGCGGGGGAGGCGTGTCGAGAACGATGGAGACCAGCCGGAAGACGGAGCCGCGCAACGCGGATGTCGTGCCGCCTTGTCCGATTTGCGGCTTCTCGATGAAATGGTGGATGGCCAAGTGGAAATGCTTCAACTGCGGGCAATGGAGCGGCTGCTGCGGGGACGAAACGAGCGACCCGGGCGGGCTCTGGTGCGAAGCGGTGTCGAACAGACGAAAGGACGGATGAACGCAATGGCGCAATATCGGGAGATTACGACGGAAGCCGAATGGGCGGAAACATTGGAGGCGTCGGCGGCGAGGCCGGTGCTCGTGCTGAAGCACAGCACGCGATGCCCGGTCAGCAGCGCGGCGCTCGAGGAATACGAGGCTTACTTGCAGGACAAGCCGAAGGAAGACGTCGATTACGTGATGGTGAAGGTGATCGAATCTCGGCCGGTTTCGAATAAAATCGCGGAGGATTTGAACGTCAAGCACGAATCGCCGCAAATGATCTTGATCAAAGACAAAGCGAAATATTGGGCGACGTCCCACTGGTCCGTCACGAAAAAGCATATGCAGGCGGTCCTCGACTAATGAAGGGGGCGCCGTTCCGCATCGGCGTCGTTTCCGACACGCATATGTTTTCGCGCGGAGCGAAGCTGCCCGACGAGCTGCTGCGCGGCCTCGCCGGCGTCGATCTCCTGCTGCACGCGGGCGATTTCACCGATCCGGCGGTCGTGCCGCTGCTTACGGCGATCGCGCCGCTCGAGGCGGTGGCGGGCAACAACGACGGACTGGACATCGTCCGCCGCTTCGGCTACCGCAAAGTGATCGAAGCCGGCGGCAAGCGGATCGGGCTCGTGCACGGGCACGACGGTCCCGGCCGCTCGACGGAGGCGAAGGCGCGGCTCGCGTTCCGCGACGAGGCGGTCGACATCGTCGTCTTCGGCCATTCCCATGTGCCGCACTACGAGCTGGCCGACGGCGTGCTGCTGTTCAATCCCGGCTCGCCGACGGACAAGCGGTGGCAGCGCCAATATTCGTACGGCATTATCGAGATCGGAGAGCGGATCGCGGCCGTGCATCAGTTTTACGACGACAAGTCCTGATTCCTTCTCATTGACATCGAAAGCGGTGCCGCGGGTCGCGGCCCGCTTTTTTGCGCGGCGGCGCTTCCCGCGAGCTTGAACACGACGACGCCGGCGGCGATCAGCGCGACGCCCGCCAGCTGCCGGGGGGTGAGCGGGATCCGCGTCAGTCCCATCCAGCCCGCAGCGTCCCACCACATCGCGCAGATCAGCTGCGAAATCATCATCAACGATACCGCGAACGTCGGATCGATCCGACGCGTCGCCTGGACGACGCATACGACGACGCCCACGCCGAGCAGCCCGCTGAACCCGTACCACAACTTCATGTTCTGCAGATCGAACAGACGCGGTCCTTCGAGCAGCAGCCCCAACGCGAAGGAAGCCGCGAAGCCGAGCCCCAAGACGAGGGTCGTCGTCGACCAGGTGCTTGCCCGCTCGTTCACCTTTTTGTTAAAAATGTTTTGCACGCCGACGAGCGCCCCGGCAAGGGCGGCCCATAATAAGCCTTGCATCATATGCGGGTTCCCCTCTCCAAATCTTGTTCATAGATGTTATAATGCGCTTTTTCCCGCAGCTTTTCCCGGTCTCTGATGAGGACGGCGTCTCGTTTGCGCTCGATCAGCCCCTCGTCCGTAAATTTCCGCAGCACCCGGTTCACGTGCCGGTAACTCGTACCGATCATGTCGGCAGCATCCGCTACGTCGGCCCCGTGCAGCGTCCCGCTCGAGGCTCCGTCGGTTTCGTCGGGAGAGACGGACAGCAAATAACTGGCCAGCCGCACTTCTACCGGATAAATCAAATTCAAGTTCATCGCCCGCGACTTCAACCAAAACTTCCGAGTGACGATCTCCAGCAAAAATCGCAGCAGCGGCGCATGGTCGCCGGCATACTCCTTCAACGATTGGTAGGAAACCCGGAGCATGACCGACGGCGACACGGCTTTCACGGTGTTCATGATGTCGATGTTTTGGACATACTCGATGTCGCCGATCAGCTCCAGCGGCGATTTGAAGGAGACGACGAGCGTCTTTCCTTCGGCCGACGTATTGTACACTTTGATTTTGCCTTTCGCCAATACATAAAGATGCTTCGCGGGCTCGCCTTGCGCGCAAATCGTTTCGCCCTCGGCGAAGCGGCAGAGCGCGATATGCGGAAGAAGGGCGGGCGGGAACAGGCGGTTCAGCCCATGCAGCCGCAAATAGTGATCGCGTTCCTCCGAAGTTTGTCGTTCCGTCATCGGATCAGCCCCCTCGTGTTTCCCTTCGTACCTAAGTTTATAATTTGAGCAGCAGCACGCCGGCGACCATCAGGCCGATGCCGAGGAAGTGAGGCAGCCGCATGCGCTGCTTCGGGATGCCGAACCATCCGCGTCCTTCGATGAAAAACGTGACGCACAGCTGGGCGATGAGCACCGCCGCGACCGAAAGCGTCAAACCCACGTGGTTGATGGCGGTGACGTTGCCGAAGATAACGATCGCCGCAAGCGCCCCGCCGGAGAGGTACGCCGGGCGCACCTGATTCAATGCCCGCCACTGGCCGTCGCGCACGATCAAGTATACGAGCAGCGCGGCGACGAATCCGGTGAGCTGCGTGAGCGACGCGGCCTGCCATGTTCCGATATCCCGGCCGATCCGGGCGTTGGCCGCCCCCTGCAGCGCGATGAACGCGCCGCCCATAATGGCGAATATCCAACCTTTCATCCCTTTAACCGCTCCTTCGTCTTTTCAGTCTTCCCCTATTAAAAGGCCGCCGACCCTTCGTTGAAAAGGACATATGTCCTAAACCGAAAGAAATTCGAGCGATCGGAGGTTTCGCGCGCGGGGCTTACGCATATTTTCCGCGGCTTGGCCGATCGCACAAGCCCTACCCTCGTCCGCCTCCATACAATGAAACGAGCATCAATGGAGGAGGGATGGAATATGAACATTCGCAGCGGATCGAAAGGCTTCGCAAGGCCGGCGCCGCGCGTCAAAGCGAAACGGATCCCGAGAGCGCAAATCATGGCGATCTACCGGGAGCAGGTGCTGCGCAACAGCAAGAAGCCGATGAAAAGCGTATTCGTAAGCCAGCGCAATTTCCGCCTCGGGACGAGCGACGATTGGTCGAACGCGACGGAAATCGAACGAAACCCGGCATGGGTCGATATCGATGGGGCGGACTACGTTTGGAGCTCGAGAAATTTGAGCGCGGAGGTCGCCGTCGTTTCGGAGCGGTTCAATCTGAGAGGGGACATCGAGCGAGGCAGACTGCAGCTGGCCGTCGACAACTACGCCGTTGTGCTGATCAACGGCAGAATCGTCGTTTACGACGAGCCTCAAGCGCAGGTGTCTTTCTTTAATCCGGGCCGCACGTTCAACGTGAGACGGTTTTTGCGGCGCGGACGCAACGACATCGTCATCATCGCGTTCAACTTCGGAGGCCCGCGGACGGCCGACAACCCGGGCGGCGTCGCCGCTCGGTTGGACGTTCGGCTGGACGACTAACGCGTACGAAGAAGCCCGCTGCCGCGACGGCGGCGGTTCCTCTTCGGCTGGACGGAGGAACGGGGAGCGCATGCGCTCCCCGTTCAACGTCCCGTCGAATGTCGCGGCGTCTTTTCCTCGTAGGACAAGCATGGCTTGCCGGAGGAGGAAAGGACGGCCGCGCTGGGCATATATTTGGTTTTGAACCCGTACGCCCTGCAGCCCTTCGGAAAATTCGGATCCCAGGTCACGTAATAATGCGCGCATTTCGTGCAGTTGATTCGTTTCGTATCGTTCATGAGAACCCCTCGCGGTCTGATCAATTTCGATTATATGCGGTTCCTCGCGTCGGGGCAACCTGCTATAATAGGATGATAGATTTCAATTGAAAGCGCGGAGGAAAAGACATGAGCGGGAGCGAACAAACGTATCTGGGGCTGTTGCGGCATCTGTTGGAGCACGGCGTCAGGAAATCGGACCGGACGGGAACGGGGACGATCTCCGCGTTCGGATACCAAATGCGATTCGATTTGAACGAAGGGTTTCCGCTGCTGACGACGAAGCGGGTGTCGTTCAAGCTGGTCGCGAGCGAGCTGCTGTGGTTCATGAAGGGCGACACGAACATCCGGTATCTGCTGCGGCATAACAACAACATTTGGAACGAATGGGCGTTCAAAAAATGGGTGGAGAGCGACGAGTACGACGGACCGGATATGGCGAATTTCGGCCACCGCGCCCAAGAGGACGACGCGTTCCGGGCGCAGTACGAGGAGCAGATGGAGGCGTTCAAGCGGCGCGTGCTCGAAGACGACGCGTTCGCGGCGAAATACGGCGAGCTCGGCAACGTGTACGGCAAGCAGTGGAGACGGTGGGAGACGTCGCGGGGCGAGACGATCGACCAGCTTCGGGGCGTCATCGAGGACATCAAGCGGACGCCGGATTCCCGCCGCTTGATCGTGACGAGCTGGTCGCCGGAGGACGTCGCTCCGGATCGGGCGGCGCTGCCGCCGTGCCATACGCTCTTTCAGTTTTACGTAGCCGAAGGTAAGCTGTCGTGCCAGCTGTATCAGCGGAGCGGCGACACGTTCCTCGGCATTCCGTTCAACATCGCGAGCTACGCGCTGCTGACGCATTTGATCGCGAAGGAGTGCGGCCTCGGCGTCGGGGAGTTCGTGCACACGATCGGCGACGCGCATATTTACGTCAATCATCTCGAGCAGATCCGAACGCAGCTGTCGCGCGATCCGCGGCCGCTGCCGACGCTGACGCTCAGCGGCGCGAAAACGTCCGTATTCGATTACGAGCTCGAAGACCTCGTATTAGAAGGATACAACCCGCATCCGGCGATCAAAGCGCCGGTGGCGGTATAAAGGAGAGATCGGGAGATGGCGGTGGAAATCGCGCTGATCAGCGCCATGGACGAGCGGCGGAATATCGGACGCGGCAACAAGCTGTTGTGGCGGCTTCCGGAGGATATGAAATTTTTCCGCCGAATGACGAAGGGGCATCCGGTCATTATGGGCCGACGCACGTTCGAATCGATCGGCAAGCCTCTGCCGGGCCGGCGCAATATCGTCTTGACGAGAGACGCCGCGTTCGCTTACGAGGGAGTCGAAACGGCGGGGTCCGTCGAGGAAGCGCTGGCGCTCGCGGGCGACGCGACGCGCGTGTGCGTCATCGGCGGAGGCATCGTGTACGAAGCGTTCCTTCCGCTCGCGAACGTGATGTACTTGACCCACCTCGATCACGTATGGGAGGGCGACGCGCGCTTCCCGGCTTGGAACGAAGCCGAATGGAAGGTCGTCTGGGAAGAAGACGGACCGATGAATCCGGATAATCCGTACTCGTACCGGTTCCGCGAATATCGGAGAGCATAACGACAACATGCCGCCTCGGCCCCTTCGGATAGGGAACGCGGGCGGCATTTTCTTTCATCTCGGTTTAGGCTTTCGCTTCGCCGGCGCCGGCGATCGCCGCGCGGTGCGCGAAATATTCGGGGATGGCGATCAGACCTCCGGCCAGCAGCGCGCCGACCCAGGAGACGTAGCTGCCGGCGAACACGAACTGCGCGACGTACAGGCCGAGGGCCGCGGTCGCCGCGTCCGCCGCCGTCGTCAGCCAGAGAGTGCCGCGCCGCAGCATGAACGATTCCATCAGGAGCCCGATCGCGGCGAGCGCGAGGCCCGTCCATACCATCGCCCAGACCGAGGAGAAAAACACGTCCGCCATCATGATGTCGGCCAATCCGACCAGCGCGGGAACGAGAATGAACTTGAGCAGAAGCATGGGGAACACCGCTCCGTTTCCGTAAAGTGGTATTCACACTATTGACCGAAATTGGGCCTTTTATGCAGAGCCGATGCGGCGAACCGTTCCGCGGCAGGCGAATATACTGGGAAAAACGCCTATCGGCAACCGCTCAGGAGGCTTTCCCGAATATGTATCCCGTCTACACGCCTATCGGCAAAGAAGTGAAATGCGAGGAGCGGCCGGTGCTGTTCCCGCCGCAGCATCAGCATCGGCAGCCCGGCTTCGAATCGATCATGGTTCCGCGGCCGATCGCGGAAAATCCTCATTATGCCGCAGCGGGGAAGCTGCGAGGCAAAACCGCGATTATAACGGGCGGAGATTCCGGCATCGGCCGCGCGGTCGCGTACGCGTTCGCGAAGGAAGGCGCGAACGTCACGATCGTCTATCTCGACGAGCACGAGGACGCGCTCGAGACGCAGCGGCGCGTGCGCGACATCGGCGCAGGCTGCCTGCTCGCCCCGGGGGACGTTCGCAGCTCGGCGTTCGCCGAGGAGGTCGTGCAGCGCACGCTGCAAACGTTCGGCGGCGTCGACATCCTCGTGAACAACGCCGCTTACCAGCCGTTCCAGCCGACGATCGCGACGCTGTCCGACGAGCAGCTGGAGACGACGTTCCGGACGAACATGTTCGCGTACGTTTATTTCGCCCGCGCGGCCGTCCCGTTCATGAAACGGGGAAGCGCGATCATCAATACGGCGTCGATCGTCGCGTATGCCGGCAATAAGGATCTGCTCGATTACACCGCGACGAAAGGGGCGAACGTCGCGTTCACCCGTTCGCTCGCGCTTCAGCTCGTTGATGCCGGCATACGCGTCAACGCGGTGGCTCCCGGACCGGTGTGGACGCCGCTCACCGTCGCGACGTTCCCGGCCGAGCGCATGAAGGAATTCGGCCTCCAGACGCCGATGAAACGCGCCGCGCAGCCATACGAAATCGCGCCGGCATACGTATATTTGGCATCCGACGATTCCAGCTACGTGACGGGACAGACGATCCACGTCAACGGCGGCATGGCGGCCGGATCGTAATAAAAAGGCCACCGCGCATCAAGCTTTGGTCATAGCCCCGTCAAGTAGACAGTAAGAAAAGAGTATGTTAAGCGGCGATCGTTTCCCTGTATTCGACTGGGGAGCGGTCGCCGAGTTTTTTCTGAAAACGTTCGGTGTTGTAGTACAAGATGTACTCAGCAATTT
>NZ_DASQNA010000053.1 GCF_035645195.1 Paenibacillus sp.
CGCCAGCGTTCGTCCTGAGCCAGGATCAAACTCTCCAAAAAGGGTAGTTCGTCTATGCTCATTACAAGCTAGCTTTCTTACTTTGTCCGACGGACCGAAATCCGCCGAACGCGTATGCGCTCGTTGTTCAGTTTTCAAGGAGCAAGCTTGTGTTACCTTCTTGCTTGTCCGATTCGCTTTTCGCGACCGGAATTTGAATATATCATATTCGGACATCTCATTGCAACTGGCAATTTCTTACCGTCGCTTCGGCCTCTTGCTCGCCGCCGCCGCTCTCGCGGCCGGAAGAACAATATAGCATCCCGGACGCTAGCGATGCAACTTGTAAAATATCCCACGCTCGATATAAAGCATGCCATTCCTTAAAGCGGCGCACCCTACAGTAAACAAGCATCCCCCTTGGACGTTCCAAGGAGGATGCAGGATGCGATTTAATGAAGGAAAACAGAGCCGCTAACGATAAGCGTCGACGCCGCGGCCGCCGCCAACAGCCGCCATGCGCGTTGGCCCCGGCGCTTGCCGCGCCAGTAATCGAACATGAGCCTGCCGACCGCCGCTGCGGCGATCGCGTTCGCCCCCCAAGCCGCCCATGCGAGCCAGCTCAATTCTCCCGTATGCCCGGCATGCGCGTGAACGCTCGCCGCCGCGCCGGAAGAAGCGAAGACAGCACCGACATGGGCGGCATGCAACCCCAACGACGCGAGGGCGGACGTCGCGGCCGGCCAAGCCCGGCTCCAGAGCGATCGTTCCATCGCGGCATCCTCAGCTCGCACAGGACGAATTCTTCGCGGCGACGCTGATGCTGCAGTGCGACGCCTTCTTCGTCGGCGGCACGTCGAGACCAGGGTTTTCCGCGAAAAATCCGACCGGCTTTAACATAAACCCGATATAGTGCGCAGGCATAACGGGCCAATCCTCCGGCCGCGGAATATGGTTATGCCCCATCGTGTACCAGAGCACGACGTCGGTATCGACGATCGGCCGATCCGCGGCCGTCCACGCCGCGATGCCGTCGGCACCGTCGCTTTGATTCGGGTATTGCCCGCCTGCATGCATTTGAGAAGGGTCGTACGGCGTCACCCATACATGGTTCGTAATAAACGAAGCTCGGCGCATGACGCTGGAAGACGGATGCGCGAGCGGGGCGCAGTTTTCCCCGGTCATCAGCTTATAACCGACAGGCTGCCCCATCTCGTTCTTTTCGCGTTCATTAACGATTTTCCAATACCGCGCAGTATTCAAGTCAATGTTGCGCTTCGCCGCCGATTCCGTTTCGAGCCTAGTCGCTTGAGCGTAAAACGCATTACCCCATGGATTATGCTCTCCCTCGCTTTCCGATACAGTGTTCACTTCGTAAACCGTATTGGAGGTGCCGTCCACCATCATGTCCAAACGTACATTAAAGAAGTGTTGATGATTCGGCGCGTAAAGCCCCGGCGCGATCATCGTTCCGTATTTCGGGTTCGCGTCCGGCGGCATGCTGCCCGTCGACAAAATGCCCGTCAGTTTCACTTCGAACTGAATCGTTCCGTCTTGGTAGAAGTACCAGAAGAAGCCGTACTCGTAATTCGCCACTGTAGATATAGAAGAAATAACGAGCCGTCTCGAGCGCCTCACCTCGACGTCGTTCGTACGCCAATCCGTATGTTTCCAGAGGATGCCGTAATCTTCTTCGTGCATGCAGATCGCGTTTTTAATTTTCATGATCTCGCCGCGGCTGTTCGTCATCACGGCGTCGAAATATTGAATGTGGCCGACGCAGTCGCAGCCGTACGTGAGGCTGTTCGCCAACGCCCCGATGCCGTATTCGCCGGCGTCGAAGGCGTTTTTCGTATATTGGGTAGGCCCCGGATCGCCATACGGCACGACCATCTCGGACAAGGAAGCCCGGTACAAGATCGGGCGTTTTTTCCCTTGGTCGTTGTAACTGACCGTATGGATGACCAGCCCTTCCCGCGGATTAAAGCCGAAGCGAATGGACCATTTTTGCCACTCCACTTCGTGTCCGTTGACCGTGAAGCTCGGCCCTTCCGGCTGCGTAATTTCGAGCGGCTTCAAGTCGTCGCGAAGCTTGCCGATGCGGTCAGGGCTGTAATTGCCTGGCTTCGCAGGCATAGGCACGACGCCGTAGTCCTCGACGCGGATCACCTCCATCTTGTTCAAATCGACGACGGCGATGACGCCTTCGATCGGATGCGCGTACCCGTTGTCCGTCGGATCCGCCCGCACCCAGCTTAAGGTGCGGGACAGACGGGTCGTCGCTTCCTCTTCCCGGCCGAAATTGCCAGCGGACCAAGGATCGACCATGACGAGATCGATATCGGTAATCCCCCGCTTCGCGATCGCTTCGCGGAATGCGGGGCTCGCCTTCACCGCCGCCTCGCATTCTTCGAATTCATCCAGCATAATGTTCGGATGGGCGCCCGGCACGTCTTTCCAAGAAGTAATCGCGCCGAGCGTGATGGAGACGATCGCTTCATAACATTGACCGTCGGCGTTGTCGAGGAGCACAGCCGCCGCTTCGCGCTCGAAGGTCTGGCCCGGCGAATAGTTCAGCACGACCGACTTATCGGGCTCCCGCAGCGACACCGACACGAAACGAGCCTTCGGACCGAGTCGGCCGCTTTCCTTTAAGATTCGTACCGCCGTATTGATTTCTTCCTCCGATAACGGCTCCAGCGGATGCATGACGTCGGTTTCCAGCACGTCGGCTTCGTTAATGCTCATCGGCAGCACGTCTCCTCTCGATTTAAGATTCAGGGTTCGGCATCGTCATGGCCGGCATGGCCGGCAGCGTCGGCATCGGCTTCGCCGGCGCACGCTCCTTCAAGCTGGACGCCTCCAGCTTGCGCACGAGCTCAGGGTACTTCTCGACGCTTTCCTTAAAACTGTGTTTCTCATGACGCATCGAATAAACGATGAACGCCGCGAACAGCGCGACGCCGAGCACGACCGACAGCCATACGCCGAATGAGTTCGGACCGAACGTAAAGTACGCTTCCGCGCCCTCCCAAGACGTGACAGGACTCGTATTCATAGTACCTTCTCCCTTCGATTCGTAATTTCGAAATGAATCTTATCGAGCCGGTTCCGGCGCAAGCGGCGCCGGCGCCGCCCCCGTCTCCGGCGTCGGGGGAATGCCCTCCGGATACGCCGAAGCCGGCATTTCGACGATGTCGAGACCGAGCACTTCGATTTCAGGCGGGATGCGCAGCGCATCGGCTTTCTTCAACAACCAAGCCAAACCGTAACCGGGCACGAAACCGAGCAAAATCATCACGCCGGCGCCGACCAATTGACCGAAGAGCGACGTGGCCGGACCGGCGACGTTCGGGTAGCCGGAGGCGAACAGGCCGACGGCGACGACGCCCCACACCCCGACGAAGCCGTGCACGGCGACCGCGCCGACCGGATCGTCGATCCGCCCGCGGTCCAGCCATTTCCCGAACAGCGGGGCAAGGCCGCCGCCGACCGCGCCGATCAGAAACGCCAAAGCGGGATGGTACAAATCGAGACCGGCGCCGACCGAAATAAATCCGGCCAACCCGCCGCTAATCGTCCACATCGGATCGCTCCGGGAAAGCAGATACGCTCCGATGATACCGCCGGCGAAGCCCATCAGCGCATTGAACGCGAACGCGGACAGCGTCATCGGCGTGCCATAGATCGTAATCCAGTCGCTGCCGACCATGAAGATGGCGCATCCGCCGAGGAAGCCGAAGAAGCCGAAGAAAATGAGCATGAGTCCTAAAAATACGCTCGGCAGGTTGTGGCCGGCGATCGTCAGGGAACGGCCGCTCTCGTCGTACTTGCCGATCCGCGCCCCTAGATTCAACAGGACGCCGAAGGCGAAAAAGCCGGCGATCGTATGGACGACGCCCGAAGCGGCCGTGTCGTGGTACCCGAGCGTCGTAAGCATCCAGCCGGAGCCGTGCCACCCCCAAGCGGCGCCTAAGATCCAAACGACGGCCCCCAGCACGGTGGCAAGGATGAGAAAGGCGCTCATCCGAATACGCTCGATGATGGCCCCCGATAAAATCGACGCGGTCGTCGCCGCGAACAGCGCGAACGCCGCCCAAAACACGCCGCTGGCATGGTCCGCGAGGTTCGGCCCCATGTTCGCGCTCCACGGCAGCGCGCCTAGCGCGAGCGCATCGGTACGCGGCACGAAGCCGTCGGGGAACGCGTTATAAATCCACCAGCCGACGAAATAAAACGAAGGGATGACGACCGCGAGCGTCAATAAATTTTTCATCGCCGAGGCGAGCACGTTCTTGACGCGGGAGATGCCGACCTCGAGCGTTAGAAACCCCGCATGGATCGCAAACATGATCGCGGTGCACCACCAATAAAACACCTCCACGTTCATCGTACCGTGCAACTGAAACGCCGACTCCAACTCCTCCATCCGATCCGCTCCTCTCTCATCTGGTATGTACGAAAACCCAACATCAATGTAACCAAACAGAGACGCGGCGGGAATAACATCTTTCCGAATATTGAGAAAACTTATAATAAATTTTTCCCTTGCTTCCGATTCGCCCCCCTCCAGCCCAGCTCGCCGGAAATTTCGCGCGCCGTTCGCATGACGAGAAATCGCGCTTCGGACAGCTTAAGAGGAGGAAAGCGGAACGTCGGACCCGCGACGCTGATGCAGCCGACGACCCGATGGTCGTAAGAGAAGATCGGCGCCGCAATGCCGATCGTCCCCTCCGTCGCCTCTCCCTCCGTCACCGCATAGCCGTTTTTCCGAATGTTCTCCACATCCGCCTCGACAAACTCGTACGTCAAAGGCTTCAAACTCGGAACGCGGCTCCAATCCGCTTTCGCCAGCACCTAACGCCGCTCCCGCTCCGGCATGAACGCCAGGATGACGCGGTTGGACGCCCCGACGTACAGCGGCAGACGCAATCCGATCGGCTCCGACACCCTGAGCACCTGCGGAGAATCGATCGCATCCACGAAGACGCCTTCGTCCTCGTCCCGCATGGTCAAATACACGCTCTCGTTCACCTTGGCCGCGAGCTGCTCCATGAACGGACGAGACACGGCGCGGAACGGCAAATGGTTCCACAGCTGAAAGCCGTACTCCAAGAACGCGAAGCCGAGACGGTACTTTTTCGTCGTTCCGTCCTTCTGCACGAGGCCATGCTGCTTCAACGAGCGCAGCAGACGGTGCACGCTCTGCACCGGCAGCTGCAGCTTGCGGCTGATTTCCGTCGCGCTCAGCTCCTCCTCGCCGCCCGACGGGCGCAGCGCATCCAAAATTTTCACCGCTTTGTCCAACACATCAGACATCAAGACCCCTCCAATGTGATGTTTATGGAACATGAGATACAGGTTCGTGGATGATTAATGGAATATTATGTATCACAATTATCTTATAGTCCGGCGCCGCACGCACGCTCTTTTTCCCGCCGAGTGGGATTTCGAGCATTTATTTCGAAAATAAATAAACGGGAGCCGTCCGAGCGAACTCGGAAGACTCCCGTTTTCGTTTACGTAGAATTCGCCGGAGCCGCCTGCGCAGCTACCGCTTCGTCGGCCAATCCTCAGGCCGGATCGTCATTAACTCCTGCTTCGAAGGCACGTTCGGATGCTGATGCAGCAGCCGGACCGCTTGATTCCGCACCGCTTTATCCAGCATATTTCGCACGTATCTGGCATTGGCGAACGAACGCCAGAACACATGCTTCTCTTCCGTCAGCATTTGCTTCAACCGGTGCGCCGCTCCCGGCAGCAGCACGTACTCGCGCTCCTTCGCCATTTGTTCGGCGATCAACAGCAATTCGTCGACCGAATAATCGCCGAAGTCGATTTGGATCGGAAAGCGCGACGGCAGCCCCGGATTCAGCGTTAAAAATTGCTCCATCTCTTCGGAGTACCCCGCCAGAATCAAAATGAAATCTTCCCTGTGATCCTCCATCGCCTTGACGAGCGCGTCGATCGCTTCTTTCCCGAAATCCTTTTCGCCGCCTCTCGCAAGACTGTACGCCTCGTCGATAAACAAAATGCCGCCGAGCGCCTTCTTGACCAGATCTCGCGTTTTAATAGCCGTATGGCCGATGTATTCGCCGACCAAATCCGCGCGTTCCACCTCGATGAAATGCCCTTTGCTCAACACGCCCATGCGGTGAAACAGCTTGGCGATCAGACGAGCGACCGTCGTTTTGCCGGTTCCCGGATTTCCCTTAAAGATCATATGGAACACGTGCGGCTTCGTCTGCAGTCCGGCTTCCGCGCGGTATTGGGAGATCTGCAGCATGGCGTAAATTTCGTAAACCAGCTCTTTGACGTGCTCCAAGCCGACCATCTGATCGAGCTCCCGGAAAATGTCGCCGAACGGGCTTTGCAGCAGCAACGTTTTCGGGTGAACCGACGGCGTCGCCGTAGAACCTTGGTTCGGGTAGCTCTCGTTGTTGCGGAGAACGACTTGAATTTTTCGCGACGGTTTATCGGCGGCGGGAGCGGCGGGAACGGCTGCGTTCGCGTCTCTCAGCGTGCTGCGGTTGTTCATGGGCTCACCTCGTTTGTGGAAGGTGCTAGCAGTATACGCAAGTGCCCAGAAAAGCGTGACACGTGTGGGCACCCGTCTACGATATGCAATACATTTTTCGCGAAAAGGGTTCGTTCCTAGGGGCGATGGCGGGTTGGGAGCTGAGCTGCGGAGGGCAATGGTACATCTTATGCGGAGGACAGCCGAACAATGAGCCCCTCCCTAAGACGAACGTTCCATTCGTCCGAATTCGCGAAAGACGGACGAGCGTTCGCGCGGAGCGTCTCGCGTTCCGCGCTGCAGGCCGCCGCCAGCGTCATGCAGGCGACGCAGGCGTCCGCGGCGTCCTGTCTCGACGGCGCAGCCGCTCCGGCCGCGATCCGCGCGTCGACCCACCCGGCGGCTGTGCGCAGCGGTTCCGCGATTCGCTCCAGGTCGAGGCTCCGGGAGCCGCGCAGCAGCCGCGCCGTATGAGACGGATACACCTCGAACAGGGCGGGCGCGGAACCTGCGATGCGTGCGCCGGCCGCGCCGTCGAACGGGTACACGGCGCAGCCGGCCGCGCGCGCGTACGAGAGCAGCTTCCAGGCGGCATAACTCATGGCGCGCAAATTCGGGTTGACCGCCTTGAACGGGCTCGCCGCGCCCGCGGCGACGTCGGTCCGGCGGCACGCCCAGCTGTACGCCGCGCAGGGCGATTCGTAAGCCGGAAACGCTTCTTCCAACGCAGCCAGGAACGAAGAACGGGAGGAGCCGGCTGCCAAATCGAGCCACTCCTCCCACTCGGTAAAGCCCATACGTTCGTAAGCCGGGGACGCCGGCGCGAACGGCGCGTCGATGGCCCACAGCGCATCCGGCGGCGACTGCAGCAGCTTCGCGAACACGTCGAGCCGATCGTCGCACGGCTCGCATCGTTCGAGCTCGAACGCGCCGGCTTCGACGTCGAGCGTCCCGGAGGCGACGTAGAGGCCTCTCGACGGGTCGCGCGCGCCGCTGAAGTCTACGCCGTAAATCCGGATCGCCCTGCTCACGATTCTTGAATCGTGACGGATTCGATGCGAACCGTCTCCTGAGGCGTATCGCCGTTCGGACCGGCGACAGGCACCTCGTCGATGGCGAGCACCGTTTCCATTCCGGATTTGATTTTCCCGAAAATCGTATAGTTCGGAATTTGATTCAACGCCTGGCTCGCTTCGCCCGTGCAGATGAAAAATTGGCTGCCGTTCGTATTCGGGCCGGCGTTCGCCATGGCGACGATCCCCGTATCGTATCGATGCGGTCCGCCGAGCTCGTCCTCGAACGAATATCCGGGACCGCCGCGCCCCGTCCCCGTCGGGTCCCCGGTTTGGATAATGTAGCCCGGGACGATGCGGTGGAACACGATGCCCTCGAAGTACTTCTCCTTCGCGAGGAACACGAAGTTGTTCACCGTAATCGGAGCGTCTTTCGCGAACAGCTCGATCGTAAATTGTCCCTTGGTCGTTGTAACGACCGCTTCGTACGTTTTGTTCACGTCGATCTGCATTTCCGGCGGCGCGTCGTAGCTTGTCCGGCGCTCCTGCGCTCCGCCCGTTCCGTCCGTCCCGCCGTTGCCCCCGCAGCCCGCGATCAGCAGCGCCGCGGCCGCGAGCGCGGCCGTCATCATTTTCCATACCCGTTTCATGTCGAATTGCTCCCTTCGATGCTCTCTTTATATGTACAGAAAGGGAGCCTCGCGACGTTCGCCGCGGGGCTCCGCACCTTGCCTCACAAACCGTCCGGCGCCGGTTCGGTCGTCGTCCCGGCGTCGCCGGACGGATTCGAGTTCGCCGGTTCGTCGACGAGCGGAACGTCCAACACGCCGCCCGCGCCGCCGGCGTTATTCCCGTCGGAAGCGCCGTCGTCGGCTTCTCCGCCCCCGCCGCCGGAGCCATTCTCGTCGACCGGCGGAACGACGTCCCCGGCTCCAGGCTCGCCGCCGCCGTCGGCGGGCTCGCCTTCGTTCGGTTCCCCTTCGCCCTCTTGGCCCGGCAGCACGTCAGGAAGCACCGGCATATCGCCCTCTTCGCTTTCTCCTTCCGCCGGAACCGCCACCTCGACCGTGTTCGACGGCTCGCTCTCCATGTCGTCCGCCGCCGCATAGACGGTCACGTAATACTGGTACGTCATGCCCGGCAACGCCGAAATATCGAGGATCGTCGTCGTCGCGGAAGAAGTCAGCAGCCGCGCCTCAGACTCGGACGCTTCTTTGCGGTAGACGCGGTACTCGGCGCCCTCGCCCCCCTCGACAGGCGACCACGATAGGAGCGCCCCTCGCTGTTCGACGTCGTACGTTCCCGACAAATCGGTCACCGCCGGCGGGGCCTGCTTCTCCTGCGGCTCTTCGACGCCCTTCGGACGGCGGAAATCCTGCACCTCGCGCCCTTCCAACGCCGCTTTCATGACGGTCGCGAACATCGCCGCCGCCGTGCCGCTGCCCGTCTTGACGAAATGGTTCGCGTTCGTGTCGTCGAACCCCATCCAGACGGCGGCCGCGTACTCCGGCGTATAGCCGACGAACCAAATGTCGCGGTTGCCCGCGGAGTCTTTCACGCCCTTGAGGCCGAGCTGCGTCGTCCCCGTCTTGCCCGCGACCGGTCGGCCGAAGTTCGCCCTCGTCCCGGTGCCGCCTTTGCTCGTGACCGATTCCAGCAGGACGGTCATGTAATACGCCGTCCGTTCGCTCATCACCCGCTCTGCGGCAGGCTTGAATTCGTACACCGGGAGATCGTCCGAATCGAGCACTTTCGTAATGACGTGCGTTTGCGCGAGCATCCCGTCGTTCGCGAACGCGCCGTACGCCCTCGCCATCTCGAGAGGCGTCGCGCCATGCGTAAGGCCGCCGAGCGCGATCGCGAGGTTGCGGTCGGCCGCGTCCATGTCGATGCCGAGCTTTCTCGCGAACTGAAGCCCTTTGTCGACGCCGATTTCGTTCAGCAGCCAGACGGCCGGCACGTTGATCGACCGTTTGACCGCCTCCATCATCGTCACTTCCCCGGCGTACTTGCCGCTCAGATTGCTAGGGCTGTAATCGCCGAACGACAATTTCTCATCCCTGAGGCGAGAATACGGCTGCCAGTTTCCGGTTTCGAGCGCCGGAGCGTACACGGCGATCGATTTGAACGCGGAGCCCGGCTGCCGCTTGACGATGGCGCGGTTCCAACCCTTCTGCACGTAATTGCGTCCGCCGTTCATCGCGGCGACGCCGCCGGTCTTCGGATCGACGATGACCATGGCGCCCTGCGCGATTTGTTCCGGGCCGTCTTCCGGGAACAGCTCCGGATCGGCGAACGCCCGGTCCATCGCCCGCTGCGCCTGCGGATCGACCGTCGTATGAATTTTGTAACCGCCGATATAAATTTCTTCTTCGGTCATGCCGGTCACCCGCGCGGCTTCCGCGAGGATATAATCTTTCATCGCCGACGCGGTTTTATCTCTGCCTGCCGCCGGTTTGCCGAGCTGAGCGTTCAACGCTTCGCGCCGCTCCGCTTCGGTGATGTACCCTTGGTCCCGCATGAGCGCCAGCACGATCGACGCCCGATCCACCGCTTTTTCCGGATTGTTCGTGGGCGAATACGTTTCCGGCGCCTTCGGCATGCCCGCCAGCACCGCGATCTCGAGCAGGTTCAACTGGTCTAGATCGTCTTTGTTGAAATGGAGCTTGGCCGCCGCCTTCACGCCGTACGCCCCGTTGCCGTAATAGATCCGGTTCAAATACATCTCCAATATTTTATCTTTGGAAAAGTTGTTGTCGAGCGCAAGGGCGATCGACATCTCCGTCGCTTTGCGGAAAAACGTTTTGTCCGCGGACAAAAACAAGTTTTTCGCCAGCTGCTGCGTGATCGTGCTGCCGCCCTCGACGAGATCGCGGGCGATAATATCCTTGACGAGCGCCCGGCCGAGCGACCAAAGGTCTACGCCGGCATGCTCGTAAAACCGCTGATCTTCCGTCGCGATGATAGCGTCCTCGAGCAAATCCGGCACTTCCTCCAGCGTGACCAGCTCCCGGTTCTGCATGAACAGCTTCGTCCATTCGTCCCCGTTCTTGTCGTAGACGACCGTCGCCTCCGCCAAATCGAGCTTCTCCAGATTGCTCATCAAAATCTTGTACCCGTTCAAATAAATCACGATGTAGCCTACAACAAACAGCAGCAGTCCGAGCGTCAACGTTCCGAATACGCCGATGAACCATTTCCGCAATTTCATGGTGACACACCCCTTTAATCCGAGTCCTATACAAGATAGGTTTCTCTATACGCAAAAAGAACAACCCCGAAAGGGTTGCTCCGGCGTACTTTTATAGACGGTCATGCGGCGAAAAAGTTTCAATTTTATGCGTCAGAGTTCGTTTCGTACGCGAGCGATACGCTCCGCTGCGGCGTGAACGTCGAGATGGCGTGCTTGTACACCATTTGCTGGCGGCCGTCGCTGTCGATGACGATCGTAAAGTTATCGAACGCGCGGATGACGCCGCGAATTTGGAAGCCGTTGGTCAAATATACCGTGACCGGGATGCTCTCTTTCCGAAGCGTATTCAAAAACGTATCCTGGATGTTGATCGATTTGTTCATCATGAAGCCCCCTATGCCAGTGGCAAGTTGAATGGATAGTCCGACGACGGAAACGCTGTCGCTATTATATCACTAATAGTATCCAAATGGGTAATGAAATTTGCCGTATCCGTCATGTCGACCCAATGGATTTGGGGCATCGTGCGGAACCAGGACAGCTGCCGCTTGGCGAAATGCCTCGTGTTTTTTTTCAGCAGTTCGACCGCAGCCTCGTAGGAAAGCTCCCCTTCAAGATATGCGGCCAGCTCCTTGTAACCGATCGCCTGCATGGATGGCAGCGCACGGTCGTACCCGCGTTCCAGCAGCGAACGCACCTCCTCCAAGAGGCCTTCCTCCAGCATCAAATCGACGCGGCGGTTGATGCGCTCGTACAGCAGCGACCGCTCCATCGTGAGGCCGATCATGCACAGCGCGTACGGCGACGTCTTCTCGCGCTTCTGCGCTTGCTCGGACATCGGCCGCCCCGTCGCTTCGAACACCTCGAGCGCGCGAACGAGCCGCTTCCGGTCGTTCGGATGGATGCGCGCCGCCGACGCCGGGTCCCGCTCCGCGAGCAGCGCGTGCAGCGCGGCCGTCCCCCGCTCGTCCGCCAGCGCGTTCCAGCGCGCCCGCGCCGCTTCGTCGGCTTCGGCCGGGGAAAACCGGTAATCGTACACGACGGATTCGATATAAAGTCCCGTGCCGCCGACGATCGTCGGCAGCCGCCCCCGAGCGGCGCTGTCCGCGACGAGCGCCTCGACGCGCTCCTTGAAATCCGCGACGGTGAACGGCTCGTCCGGGTCGAGCAAATCGATCATGTAATGAGGGACGGCGGAGCGCTCCTCGGGCGTCGCCTTCGCGGAGCCGATGTCCATCCCGCGGTACACCTGGACGGAATCGCCCGAAATGATGTCGATCGGGTACCGTTTCGCGACGTCGAGGCTGACCGCCGTTTTGCCGACGGCCGTCGGTCCGACGATGACGAGCAATGGCTGTTTCTTCAAAGGGTGATCACTCCGTATGCGACTTGAGTTCGCGATTTCGCCTGAGCGTCGAAGCCGAGCCGCTCCCAGACGTCCGCGCCGCCCCGCTCCTTCAGAACGACCGACTTGCGCGCGACGCGGCGCGCCTCGCGCACCGCCTCCTCGCTGAGCGGTCGCGCGTTCGCGAGCGAGCGGAGCGGCGAAAGCCCTTGGGATGCGTGCACGGGCGACTCGAACATCGGGTCGAAATAAACGATGTCGACGCTGCGGTCCGGGAGCGACCGCAAATACGCCGTGTGGTCGGCGCGCACCGTCGCGATGCGCCGGAGCGCTTCGTCGAACGGCGCCCAGCCCGATTCGTACGTCTTCAGGCCTCGCGTCACGACGAAATGAAGCGGCCGCTCGCTCTCGACCGCGACGACCCGGCTCCGTTCGCCGCCGGCGAAGCTGAACACGATCGCGTCCGCGCCGAGCCCCGCCGTGCAGTCGACGACCGCGTCGCCGGGCTCGAACCGGCAAGCTTCGAGCATCGCGTCGCGCCCGCCCTCCGCGAGCCGCTTCGCCCGGACGAGACTCATGCCGGGGTGGAAGAAGAACGGCGGACCGCCGTTCTCCGGATGCCACTCCAGCGTCTCGGCGCCGACGACGACGATCGCCGCGCCCGGCCGCCGCGCGCGCAGTTTGTTAAGCGACGACCGGCCTCTCGGCACGAACGTCGCCCGAAGCTCCTCCGCGACGCGGTTCGCCTCGAGCGCCGCTTCGGCGGACGGATCGTACGTCGTCGTGACGACGATCTTCGTTTCCTGCATTACATCACCCGTTTGAACATTTTTTCGAGATCCCGCTTCGAGAAGCTCACCACGATCGGCCGCCCGTGCGGGCAGGTGAACGGGTTTTTGCAGGCGGCGAGCCGCGTGAGCAGCGCCTCGAGCGAGGCGAGCGACTGCGATTGATTCGCTTTGATCGACGCTTTGCAGGAGCACATGATCGCGGACGCCTCGCGGATTTTGGCGACGTCGGGGCTGCGCTCCGACAGTACCCACTGCGCCATCTCCTCGATGAGCGCCGCTTCCTCGCCCGGCGGGAACCAGCTCGGATGGGACCGCACCTTAAAGGTATTCCCGCCGAACGGCTCCAAATAAACCCCGACGCTTTCCAAAAGCGGCAAACGGCTCCGAAGCGTCTCCGCCTCCGCGGACGTAAACTCGATCGTATGCGCGAACAGCGTCATTTGGCTGACCGCTTCGACGGAGCCGAACTTCTGGTAATACCATTCGTAATTGATCCGCTCGTGCGCCGCGTGCTGATCGACGAGGAACAACCCGTCCTCGTTCTGCGCGACGATATACGTGCCGTGCAGCTGACCGATCGGGTACAGATGCGGGAAGCGCGGCCCGTCGTCGCGCTCCGGCGGCGCGTCGGCGTCGCTCGGCGGCGCGTTCGACGGCTCGGCCGGCGGCTCGGCCGCGGGCGGCTCGGCGGGCGGCGCGAGCGGGAGCTCCGCCGCGAGGTCGTCCGCATTCGGCGCGGCTTCCGCAGCGGGGGCCGCCCCGGAAGCCGCCGGTGCCGGCGCAGGCGCGGGCGCCATCGCCCGCAGCACCTTCTCCGCGTCGCGGGGCTCCCACGCGCGGGCGGGCGCGGCGGGCGGCGGCGAGGCCGCGCCGTACCTAGCCGCGGGCCGTGTCGCGCCGCCTTCCGGCCGCGCGGCGGGCGGCTCGGCGGCCCTCGGAGCAGGCGCCGCGGACGGCCGGTACGCCGGAGCGGACCCTTCCGCCGCGAGCGGCGCCGGCGCGGCCGCGGGGCCCCCGGCTCTCGCCGCCGGGGCGCCGCCGAGCAGCGGCCCGGACGACGCCGGCCGCGCCTCGTACAGCCGCAGCTGCTCCTGCACCGCCTGCGGTCCCCCCGCGCCGGCGGGCTTCAGCACGCGCTGCTCCCGCGCCGCCATCCCGCTCGGGATGAGCGTCTCCTTGCGCAGCGCGGCGCGCACCGCCTGCTGCACCGCCTCGGACAGCTCGGCGTCTTTGCTGAAGCGCACCTCGAGCTTCGCCGGGTGCACGTTCACGTCGACGAGCGACGGCTCCATCTCGATATGTACGATCGCGATCGGATACCGGTTGATCGGCAGCAGCGTGTGATACCCGGCGAGGATCGCCTGCGCGACCTGGAAATGCCGGACGAACCGGCCGTTGACGACGACCGTAATGCCGCCGCGGTTCGACCGCGTCACGTCCGGCCGCGCGATCCAGCCGGAAATTTTGAAATCCGGCGTCTCCGCGGCGACCGGGATCATCCGCTTCGCCGTTCCCGTCCCGTAAACGGCCGCCGCCGCCTGCTGCAGATCGCCGCCGCCGGACGTATCCAGCAATTGCGTCCCGTTATGGTCGAGACGGAACGCGATGTCCGGGCGGGACAGCGCCAGACGGTACATGTAGTCGGTTATGTGGCCGAGCTCCGTCTGCACCGTCTTCATGTATTTCAGCCGCGCCGGCGTGTTGTAAAACAAATCCTTCACCCGGAAGTCGGTGCCGCGGGGCGCCGCCGTTTCCTCGAACGCGAGCTTCGCCCCGCCTTCGATGACGAGCCGGTGCGCAAGGCCGTCGTCGTTCGCCGAGGAGATGCACTCGACGCGCGAGACGGCCGCGATGCTCGGCAGCGCCTCGCCCCGAAAGCCGAGGCTTCGAATGGCGTACAAATCTTTGCCGGTGCGGATTTTGCTCGTGGCGTGGCGCTCGAAGGCGACCGCGAGATCGTCGGGCTCCATGCCCGAGCCGTCGTCGACGACGCGGATCGTTCGCACGCCGCCTTCTTCGACGGTGACGTCGATCGTGCGGCTGCCCGCGTCGATCGCGTTCTCCACGAGCTCCTTGACGACCGACGACGGCCGTTCCACGACCTCGCCGGCGGCGATTTGGTTCGCCAGATGATCGTCTAGAATGCGAATCTTACCCATGATCGATCCACTCCACTACGACGCTCTTGCCCTCCGTCTTCGCCTTCGCGTTCGGGAACGCCTTCGCGAACGCGCCGAGCTCGATGTAGCTGGCGCCGTCCCGCAGCAGCAAGCCGCCGTTCGGCTTCGCCGCGAACGAGGCCGCGCCGCCGAGGCCGGTCAGCTTCACCGACTGCGCCGCGCCGTCCCATGCCGCCGCGCCGTCGATGACGGCCGCGAGCGCCTTGGCGGACAAATACGTTCGGCCGCCTTCGACGACCCAAGCCGCCGTCTCGTCGAACGATACGCCGTTCACGACCGTCTCGTAGCTGCGGAACGTCAGCTTCAGCTCGTCCGCGCCGGCGAGACGGAGCGCCTTCAGCGTCGCCTCGAGACGCGTCGAAGCGATGACGTCCGGATGGATGCCGACTCCGTCCACCGGGCTGCGCCGCGGCGTCAAATATTGCTGCACCGTCACCTTCAGCCCCCCGCCGCTCTCGAGCGGAATAAGCTGCTGCACGCTGCCTTTGCCGTACGTGCGCTCGCCGACGAGCGTCGCGAGCTTGTAGTCCTGCAGCGCGCCCGCGAACACCTCCGACGCGCTCGCGCTGTCGCCGTCGACGAGGAGTACGACGGGCACGTCGACCGACGAGCCGTTCTCGATCTCCATCGGCCTCCGGCTGCCGTCCCGGTTCACCATGTACAAAATCGGTCCGTCTTCGACGAAAAACGTGGCGACCTCGGCGACCGCGTCCAAATAACCGCCCGGATTGCCGCGGATGTCGATCACCAGCGCAACGTACTCGGGATCCGCCTCGAACGCGCGCAGCGCTTCGCGGACGAGGCCGGCCGTGTCGCTCGAGAACGAATCGATGCGGATATAGCCCGTACCGCCGTCCGTCATCTCGTAGGAGACGCTCGGGATGTGGAACGGCTGGCGCGTAATCGTCACCGTTTTGAGCAGCCGACTGGCGCCGTCCGCGATGTGCAGCTTCACCGTCGACCCTTCCGGACCGAGCAGCATATCGTATATATCCTCCAGCGGGGTATCTTTCACGACCTTCTCCCCGACGCGAACGATCGCGTCGCCGGGCTTCAGTCCAGCCCCTTTCGCCGCGGAGCCCTCGAACACCTCCAAGATCAGCAGCCCTTCGTCCGTTTGGGCGAACTGGATGCCGATGCCGACCATGACTTGTTCATAGGTATCCTGCAGCGCCTGCCATTCCTCCGGGTCGAAGTACTCCGTGTACGGGTCGTCCAGCGCTTCCAGCATGCCGCGGATGGCGGCGTCCTTCAGCTGTTCCCCGGAGGAGCCGCTCACATGCATCGTTTCCAGGAGCGAAAACACCTCGTACAGCTCGTCCTTCGGCTCCGCGGCGAACCCCGCGGCCGGCGAGGCGATCGTCGCGGCGAGCGCCGCGGCCGCGGCCGCCCGCATCCATACTCCCGTTCTCCAACGCTTTTGCTTCGTCATCGGATCTCTCTCCCGCTCCCGCATAGGGCGCACCATATTTTCACGACTGCGTTTTTTTCTTTAATTCGAACAGGAACTGCATCGCCTCGAGCGGCGTCATGTTCATCGGATCGGCTTTGTTCAGCAGCTCCAGCACCTCGTCGGCCGCCGGATCGCGCTTTCGCGCCGGCTCAGCGACGTCGTCGCCGAACATGACGAGCTGCTGGACGCCGGCGCTCGCTCCGCCGCGCCGCGGCGGCTTCGCGGACGCCCCTGCCGCCGCCAGCGCCGGGACCGCGACGCGCTCCTCCGCCGTCGCCTCGTAATCGCGCAGCAGCGCGTACGCCCGGTCGATGACCGCGCGCGGCAGTCCCGCCAGCTGCGCGCAATAGATGCCGTAAGAGGAATCGGCCGCGCCGGAGACGAGCTTGCGCAGGAACGTCACCTGATCGCCGCTCTCCTTGACCGCCATGCACGCGTTGGACAAATACGGCAGCGAGCCTTCCAAATGCGCGAGCTCGTGGTAATGCGTCGAGACGAGCGTTTTGCAGCCGATATGCTCGTGCAGATGCTCGATCACCGCCTGGGCGATCGCCATCCCTTCGCCGGTCGACGTGCCGCGCCCGAGCTCGTCGATGACGACGAGGCTTCGTTCCGTCGCTTTCGCGATCATCGTTTGAATATCCTGCATCTCGACCATGAACGTGCTTTGCCCGCCGGCGAGGTCGTCCGCCGCGCCGATCCGGGTGAACACCCGGTCGACGATCGGGATGCGGGCGCGCTTCGCGGGCACGAACGAGCCGAGCTGGGCCATGATCGAGATCAGCGCCACCTGGCGCATGTATGTGCTCTTCCCCGCCATGTTCGGGCCCGTGATGAGCAGCGCCCGCGTGCCGTCCCGCGTCAGCCGCGTGTCGTTCGCGATGAACGTGCCGCTCGTGAGCACCGACTCGACGACCGGATGGCGGCCGTCGACGACTTCAAGGTCGTAGCCCTCGTGAATATCGGGACGAACGTACCGGTTGGCCGCCGCCACCGTCGCGAGCGACTGCAAGGCGTCGATCGTCGCCATTCGCTCCGCGAGCCGCTGCAGCCGAGGGATTTCCGCCGCGAGCCGCTCCCGCAGTTCGAGGAACAAGCCGTATTCGAGATCGACCATCTTCTCCTCGGCCTCGAGAATAAGCGCCTCTTTCTCCTTCAGCTCCGGCGTGACGTACCGCTCGGCCGCCGCCATCGTCTGCTTGCGCTCGTAGCGCCCCTCCGGCACCATGTGCAGGTTCGCGCGGGTCACTTCGATATAGTAGCCGAACACTTTGTTGTAGCCGATTTTCAGCGAGCGGATGCCGGTCGCCTCGCGTTCGGCCTGCTCGAGCTCGGCGATCCACCGTTTGCCGTTCTTGCTCGCCTCGCGCAGCTTGTCGAGATGCGGGTCGAAACCGTCGCGGATGAGGCCGCCTTCGCGAATCGAGACGGGCGGCTCCGGATGGATCGCCGTCTCGATCCATTCGCGGATGTCCGCGCCTTCGTCCGGGTCGCCGGCGATGCGCATAAGCACGTCGCCTCCCGCGCGCCGGGCGAGGTCCATCAGCTGCGGCACGACGGCGAGCGAGGACGCCAGCGCGTTCAAATCGCGGGCGTTCGCCGAGCCGTACGCGATCCGGCCGGACAGCCGTTCGAGGTCGTATACCTGCTTCAGCAGCTCCCGGACTTCCTCCCGGACGAGCAGGTTGCGATGGAACGCCTCGACCGCGTCGAGACGAGCCGCGATGGCGCTCGCGCTGACGAGCGGCTTGTCCAGCCAGCGGCGAAGCAGGCGGGCGCCCATCGACGTCACCGTCTTGTCCAGCATGCCGAGGAGCGAGCCTTTCCGATTCCGGTCTCGCGCCGTCTCGGTCAGCTCTAAATTTTTTCTCGTAAACGGATCTAGCGTCATGTACCCGCTAGGTTCATAGACGCGAACCGAGCGAATATGGCCGAGCGACCGCTTCTGCGTCTCCGACAAATACGACAGCAGCAGCGCCGCGGCCGAGCGGTGCAATGCATCGAGCCCGTCCAGCGACAGCGCGGGAAAATGCTCCGTCAGCCACGCCGACTCGTCCCCCGCTTCTTCGCGCGAGGTGAAGACGACATGCTTCAACCGGTCCGCGAGCGCGGCTTTCAGCCGGCCCGCGACGGCCTCCGGACTGACGACCTCCGTCGCGTTGTACACGCTCAGCTCGTCCGCCGCTTCCGTCACGCCCATCGTCGCGACCGCGTACAGCTCGCCCGTCGTGACGTCGCACGCGGCGACCGCCCAGCGGCCGGCCCGTTCGACGACGGCGGCCAAATAATTGTTCGCCCGATCCGGCAGCGTTTTGCCGTCCATCACGGTGCCCGGCGTCACGACGCGGACGATCTCCCGCTTCACGACGCCTTTGGCCTCCGCCGGGTCTTCGACTTGCTCGCAGATGGCGACCTTATATCCTTTTTCTATCAATCTCGCAATATACGCTTCCGCGGAATGATAGGGAACGCCGCACATCGGGATGCGGTCCTCCCCGCCGCCTCGGGCGGTCAGCGTAATTTCCAGTTCGCGGGCGGCAAGCACCGCGTCTTCGAAAAACATTTCATAGAAATCTCCCAGGCGAAAAAACAAAAATGCGTCTTGCGCCTGCGCTTTGACGGACAAATATTGCTCCATCATGGGAGTGAGCTTGGCCATGAACGTCAACGTCCTTTGCGGGGTATGTATCTGTTCATTATACCATAACCGTCCCGAGACGCAGAAACTAAACGCGGTAAGGCGGTATTTTCCATGCGGCCCGCACGTCCGATTGCCCGTTCCACGGCTCCATCCGCTCGATGCGCCGCTTCAGCCGGTCGAGCGCCTTCGCATAACGCGCGTAGCCCGCCGTGCGTTCGAGATCGGTCCACGCCGCGAGCGCCGCGGGGCGGAGCGCGTCCTTGTCTCCGGCGTAATAATGCGCTTGCATGTCTACCCGTGCGAGCGGACGCTCCCGCAGCTCGCGGTAGTGCTCGCACACGACCTTCGCGAGGGAGATCACTCCCAGCGCGACGGCCGGCGAGACGATCCACGAGGGGAGCGTCCGGTATTCGAAGCCGCCGTGGAATTGGCGGCGGAAATCCCCTAGCGCGCCGTACCGGGGGCGACGCCGCGCGGACGCGCTGTCTTCGAGCAGCGCGAGCGGCAGCGCCACGTAGTTGTCCAGGGCGCGCAATAGATCGGCGTTGAGACCAACGCCGCTAACATGGATATGCCCGCCGAGCGCTAGCCCTGGGGCGGGCATCCCTCCGGCCAGCCATTCGAGGCCGGCGTCGTCGATCCGCGAAGCGGCGAGGCGCATCGCGGCGTACAAGTTGCGGAGCAGCTCCTGCGGCTCGGCCGCAGGGGAGGGCCGCAGCTCCGCAAGCGGGTATGCGAGTCTGTCGCCGATGCGGACGCTGTCGCAGCCGACAACGCCGCGGCGATCGAAATAGCGGGAAGCCGGGACGATTTTGCTCGTGCCGTCGGGGCCCGCGCGGCGCAGCACGAATTCGGGATCCATGCCGAACAGCAGCGTGCGGGTAGCCGAACGGTCCTCGTCCAGCTGCGCCTGCAGCCGGTTGACGGCCTCGGCGAACGAAGCGGCGAACGGTCCGGCCGCCGCCATCGGCGTAGGGTCGATCGATGCGATGAGCGGCTGGCCGTCCGCGTCGAGACGGACGACGACGACGGCGTAATCGAGGCCGAGCGCGTATACGGCGCGGACCGCCGCGCGCTCCGCGCGGCGCGCCGCCGTAGGGTACCGGCCGTCGGCTCCGGCCGGCACCGGGGCGAGCCGGCCGCGGATCGGTCCGGCCGCAAGCGCGGATCCGGCGGCGCCGTCCGGCGCGTACACGCCCAGTGCGTCCGGTCCGAATACCGGAACGACGAACCTGCGGACGAGGGCGCCGCGGCCCTCGCCGCGCGGGTCCGGCGCGCGCAGCCCGTGCCGCCGCAAATCCGCCCGGCGAAGGCGCGCGTTCAGCGCCCTGCGGACGGCGTGCGCCGGCTGCGACACGCCGGACGCCTCGGGCGGCTGCGCGGCGTCCGTCCCCCGGAACGACAGGACGGTCCACCGTTCGGCCCCCGGTCCGGCGCTAGGCAGCGCCGTGCCCGAAGGGACGCGCAGCAGCCGAAGAAAGGACGACAGCTCCGGCTGTCCCGCGTGTAGCACGAATACGCCCACGCTTCCTCGCCTCCGCTCGTAGAAAAATGCCCCTCGGAAAAACAAAGAGGGCAACCGCCCTCTCCCCAATTACTACGCTGACATACAATATAGTAAGTACGGGAAGACTCCTCCAAGGATCAGCGGGCAGCGGCTCCCTTTGTTCAGTTCAAATCGTCGTCGTCCTCCAGCAAATCGGCGTCAAGATCTTCGAGATCGTCGTCGGAACCGACGAAATCGACGGTCTTGTCGCCCCAATCGTCGCAGCCGTTCTTGCATACGACGACGCAAACCTTCGTCTCCGCGATCATCTCCACCTCGAACTCGCGTTCGACGCGGATGACGACGCTGCTGCCGTTGGAAGCTACGCTCGCTTCGACGCAGTTCGGCTCCTGCGTCGCTTCGGCGTACACTTCCTCCGTCGATGCGCGGTGCTTCGGATCCACGTTGGTCAGCGGCACCAGTTCCACGTACGACACCGTTTCTTTCGCTACGTCGGTCTTCGAGTTGCGGTCGTACGAGTACCAAATGTTGATATCATAGGTTCCCACAACCTCAATGCCGTCGCCGGATCGAACCGCTTCATACTGGTGGTTGATGATCCATGCCCCCAAAATGCTCGTGGGAAGGTTTGGCGGAGTCACGGTATGAGTCACTTGAGAGAACTTACGACCTTTGCCGCAG
>NZ_DASQNA010000054.1 GCF_035645195.1 Paenibacillus sp.
CGATTTTCTCCGCGGACTGGTCAAGAACTCTGTGATCGTACGCCTTCAAACGGATACGAATCTTTTGCTTCGCCATGGTGAAAATCCCTCCTTCTATCGCCCAATTTTGTAATCGGACATACTCCGCGAAAATTCTCCGACCGTCTTGAACACCGCAATTCCCTCTTCATGGCAAAGGGGCCGGGTGTGTCGGCAACCTCTCGCATCATCGCACAGTCACAGACCAACGCTCACTATAATATCAAAATTCATAGGCATACGTCAAGGAAAACGTTCCGCGATTATACATATTAATTTTGCCAGCGGAAAAACGGTATGTCGGCGGCGGCCGAATCGAACAATAAGCGTGCCGCTTCTTCGACCTCTGCTCCGAAAATGGGTTTGCGCCCAGCGGAACTGGGTTTCCGTCTACCGGCCCTCTGCATAGTCTACACTAGACTGATGCGGAAGGAGTTACCCCCATTGAGGAGAAAAACGAAGAAGCCTCAGCGAATCGTCAGTCCCCGATTCGACGAGATGCATTGGATCGATAAAGCCGTGAAACCGCGCCCGCTGCCCGTCGAGCCTCCGGAGGAAGAAAAATTGACCGTGAAGCATGTGGCGGCCGCAGCGGAAGAGGAAATTCCCGAAGTGGTCGAAAACGACAATGCGGACATCGAGGCGCTTGCGGAAGCGATGTTCCTCGAGACGGAAGCCGGCTCCCCGTCGGAGCTCGACGAACTCCCGGAACCGCCTGCCGTCGCAGAGGATTCTGACGGCCGCGACCCCGGAGACCGCGCCGAAACCGAGGCCGAGCTCGAGCTGCGACGGGAAACCATCGTGGGACCTATCGTTTATACCGAGGATATCGCCGACGGCGCCGTCACGAACGACAAACTCGCGAACCGCTCGATCGACGGCGGCAAGCTTCGCTCGCGCACCGTCGGTTCCGAGGAACTCGCGGACTATGCGGTGACGGACATCAAGCTGGCCGACGGGAGCGTCGCCTCCCGCCAGCTCGCCGACGCCGCCGTCGACAATCGCCACCTGCGCAACCAATCGGTCACCAGCGAAAAGCTGGCGTTTCGCTCCGTTCTCGGCGCTCATCTGGCCGACGGCAGCATAACGCCGATCAAGTTGGCTGACAAAATCATCGACGCCAACAAAATCGCCGACGGCTCGATCACGAATCGCCACCTGGCGCTCGGCTCCATTTCTGGCGAGCTTCTCGTCGACGGCACCGTCACGTCGGAGAAAATCGCGAACAGCGGCATCCATACCCACCACCTCGCCAATCAATCCGTCAATTCGATCAAGCTCGCCCACCTTTCCATCACCAGCGATAAGCTCGTCGCCCGCGCCGTCACGGAAGAGAAGCTCGACGATCAAGCCGTGGATACGCGGCATATTAAACCGAAAGCCGTTACGGCGGAGCATATCCAGGACGACAGCATCGACGCCGCGATGATTCGCGACGGCGCCGTGACGACGGACGCGATCGCGCCCTGCGCGGTGACGCGCGATCGGCTCGCGCCGTCCAGCGTCGACGCCGATCATCTCGTCGACGGAGCCGTCGGCACCGACAAGCTCGCCGACGAAGCCGTCACCGAAGACAAACTCGCCTTCGGCGCGGTCCGCCGCGGCCATATCGCCGAAGCGGCGATCTCGAGCGAAGCGCTCGCCGACGGCAGCGTCGAAGGGCGTCACCTCGCGGACGGCGCCGTCGACACGGAGCATATTCGGTACGGCGCGATCACGACGCCGCTGCTCACCGACCGGTCGGTGACCGAGGATAAGCTGGCGCCGGAAGCCGTCACGGGACGGCACGTCGCGGAACGCGCGATCGACACGCCGCATCTCGCGGAAGACTCGATTACGGAAGACAAAATCGCGAATCGCTCCGTCACGACGTCGAAGCTGGCCGAGGGCGCGGTGACCGCCGCGAAGCTCGCGGACGGCAGCGTCGGCGGCGACAAGATCGCGAACGCGTCGATCGGCGGGCATCATCTTCGATCCGCGTCCGTCTCCTCCGTTCATCTGGAGCGGAGCGCCGTCACCGGCGACCATCTCGCCGAAGACGCCGTCACCGGAGATAAAATCGCGGAAGACTCGATCGCGGGCGTCCATATCGCGGCCGAGACGATTCGAGGTTACCATCTCGCGCCCGGCACGATTCGCGCCCCTCATCTCGATCAAAGCTCGGTGACCGCCGACAAGATCGCCAACCTCGCGGTGACGTCGGATAAAATTCGACCGTTCTCCGTCGGCGCCGACCACCTGCAAGCGGGCAGCGTCACGTCCGAAAAGCTGAGCCGCGAGGCGGTGCAATCCGGCCACATCGAGGGCGGAGCCGTCGGATCGCGGCATATCGCCGACGGCGCGATCGCTCCCTCTCACTTCGCGGCGAACAGCGTGCCCGCGAGCGCGCTGCAACCGGGCTCCGTCGACGGCTTGCGGCTTGCGGAGGGCGCCGTCGGAGCGAAGCATATCGAAGCCGACGCCGTGAAGACGCGGCATATCGCCGACGATGCGATCGCCGGCGCGCACATCCAAGAGAACGCGGTACAGAGCCGACATCTCGCGGAGCATTCGGTGAAATCGGTTCACCTGACGACCGAATGCGTACAGGGGAAGCATCTCGCCGCCGAAGCCGTGCAAAGCGTCCATATTCGAGCGAGTTCGGTGCTTTCCGATCATGTGGCGGAACGGGCCGTATCGCCGCACCACTTGGCGGACCACGCCGTTGAAGGGCGCGCCGTCGCGCCTCGCGCGATTCGCTCCGAGCATCTTCAGGACGGGGCGGTCTTCACGCGGCATCTGGCCGACGGCATCGTCGCAACGCAGCATCTGCAGCCGGGCGCCGTGACGCGCGCGCATCTCGCCGAAGGCGTGCTGGACATCGCGGACAGCAGCTTGGACGGCTCCAAGCTTGCGCCGGAATCGATCGACGCGCGGCACCTCGCCGACGGGTCCGTCACCGGGGGTAAGCTCGCGCCTCGCTCCGTGGAATCCCTTCATATTATAGAAGGTTCGGTCGGCGCCGAGCAGCTTGCGGACGATGCGGTGACAACGGAGAAATTGGCCCCCGGCAGCGTCACGTCCGACATCTTGTCCGCTTCTTCCGTCGGCTCCGCCCATCTGGCGAGCGGCGCGGTGAAAGCCAGCCATCTCGCGGACGGCGCCGTCTCGAGCCGCCATCTGCAGCCCGGCGCCGTGACGCGCGCGCATCTCGCCGAAGGGGTGCTGGATATCGCGGACGAAAGCTTGGACGGCTCCAAGCTGGCGTCGGCATCGATCGAGGCGCGGCATCTTGCGAACGGCGCCGTCGCCGGGGAGAACCTTGCGCCCGACTCGGTCGGCCCGGCGCATCTGCGCGCAAACGCGGTCGGGACTGCTCATCTGCAGGATGCTTCGATCACGACGGCGAAGCTGGCGGCGGGCAGCGTCGCGTCCGAAGCGTTAGCCCCGGCCTCCGTCTCCTCGGAGCACATCGCGGACGGCGCGGTCGGCGCGGCGCATATTCAGCCTGCTTCCATCGCAGGCGCGCATCTTGCGCCCGGCAGCATCGAGCGGTCCCATATCGCGGAAGGCGCGCTGGACTTGGAGGACGGCAGCTTGCAAGGCTCGAAGCTGGCGGCGGAATCGATCGCGGAGCATCATCTTGCGGAAGGCGCCGTCACAAGCGGCAAAATCGCGCCGGACGCCGTTCATGCCGTCCATCTGCGCGAAGGCTCCGTCGGCCCCGTTCAGCTTCGGGAAGGCGCGGTCACGGCGGATAAGCTGGCGGCGGGCAGCGTCGCGTCCGAAGCGTTGGCCCCGGCCTCCGTCACCTCGGAGCACATCGCGGACGGCGCGGTAGAAACGGCGCATATTCGGAAAATGGCCATCGGCCTCCATCATCTGCAGCCGGGCATCATTCATCGCCAGCATCTTGCGGACGGCATTCTCGATCTCGAGGACGACAGCGTCGTCGGTTCGAAACTCGCGAACGGCGCTGTCGAAGCCCGCCATCTCGCGCAAGGCGCCGTCACCGAGGATAAGCTTGCGCAGAACTCCGTGCGCTGGGGCCACATCGGCGAAGACGCCGTCGGCACCGACCAGCTTCGGGACGGATCGGTGACGACGGCGAAGCTGATCGCGGGCAGCGTTACGTCCGACATCCTGGCGGATTCCTCCGTCGCCTCGGAACATCTCGCCGAAGGCGCAGTGCTCGGCCGCCACATCGGCGAACAATCGATTTCGGCGGCTCATCTGCAGCCCGGCATCGTCGCCCGCGCCCATCTTGCCGAAGGCGTGCTGGACCTCGCCGACGACAGCGTTACCGGAACGAAGCTCGCGAACGGAGCCGTCGAAGGCCGCCATCTCGCGAACGGAACCGTGACCTCGGAGAAGCTTGCTCCGAACGCCGTGCGGGCGGAACATCTGAACGGAAACTCCGTCGGCTCCGAGCAGCTTCGAGATGCATCGGTAACGTCGGAAAAGTTAGCACCGGGCAGCGTCGTTTCCGGTCATTTGGCGGCTTCCTCCGTCGCCTCCGAGCATCTTGCGGACGGCGCGGTACTGTCGGGCCATATCGGCAAGCAGTCGATTTCGGCGGTTCATCTGCAGCCCGGCATCGTCGCCCGCTCCCATCTCGCCGAAGGCGTGCTGGATCTTGCCGACGCCAGCGTCGACGGCTCGAAGCTCGCTGACGGGGCCGTCGGCGAACGCCATCTCGCGGAGGGAGCGGTCACGGAAGAGAAGCTTGCCCCGAACGCGGTGCGCTCGTATCACTTGAGTCAGGATTCCGTCGGCACCGAGCAGCTTCTGGACGAATCGGTGACGACGGCGAAGCTGGCCGCAGGCAGCGTCACGTCCGACATTCTGGCCGCTTCTTCGGTCACGTCCGAGCATCTTGCCGCCGGCTCGGTATTGGCGGGCCATATCGGCAAGCAGTCGATTTCGACGATGCACCTGCAGCCCGGCATTGTCACTCGCTTTCATCTCGCCGAAGGCGTTCTGGATGTGGCGGACGGCAGTCTCGAAGGCTCGAAGCTGCGCGATGCGTCGATCGACGCGCGCCATCTCGCGGACGGCGCCGTTACCGAGCGGAAGCTCGCCTCGAACGCCGTGCGGTCGGAGCATCTCGGCGGGGGCTCCGTCGGCACCGAGCAGCTTCGAGACGATTCGGTGACGACGGCGAAACTGGCTGCGAACAGCGTCACATCTGACATCTTGGCCGCCTCCTCTGTTGCGTCGGAACATCTCGCGGACAGCGCCGTCACCGAGCGGAAGATTGCCCCGAACGCCGTGCGGTCGGAGCATCTCGGCGGAGGGTCCGTCGGCACCGAGCAGCTTCGAGACGATTCGGTGACGACGGCGAAGCTGGCTGCGAACAGCGTCACATCCGATATCTTGGCCGTTTCCTCTGTTGCGTCGGAACATCTCGCCGACGGCGCGGTGCATGCGCGTCATATCGGGGAACGGACGATCTCGGCGGATCATCTGCAGCCCGGCATCGTCACTCGCGAACATCTCGCCGATGGCGTGCTCGACATCGCCGATGGCAGCGTCGACCGTTCGAAGCTCAGCGATGGGGCCGTCGAACGACGCCATCTGGCGAACGGCGCCGTCACCGAGGAGAAGCTTGCCCCGAACGCCGTACGGGCGGAGCATCTCGACGAAGGCTCCGTCGGCGCCGACCAGCTGCAAAACAGCGCCGTGCAAGCCCGGCACATTCAGGACGGCTCGATCGGTCCCGAAAAGCTGTCGCCCGCGTTGGCTCAATCCGTCAATCTTGGCGCATCGCTGCAGTGCGGAACGATTCCCTTCACGTTCGGACCGCTGGACCCCAGCGTCGACGTGGAAGTCGTCTTCCCGCGGCCGTTCGCGCATCCGAATTTCGCGATCGTGGCGACGACCAATCATAGCTCGTGTTTTGTCTCCGTCACGTCGCAAACGGAGCGATCGGCCATCCTTACAATTACGAAAATTCACATCGGCTTGCTCCCGCAAGGCGCATTGAACTGGATCGCTATGGGATGATAAAGCAGCAACGCCTCTGATCGCGAATGCGATCAGGGGCGTTGTTTCGTTGCATCCATGGGAAAAAGAAAAACGCCCCGGTCGCGTGAGCGAATCGAGGCGTTTGCAGGCTTGGCGGCGTCCTACTCTCCCGGGACCCTGCGGTCCAAGTACCATCGGCGCTGGAAGGCTTAACGTTCGTGTTCGGGATGGGTACGCGTGGTTCCCTTCCGCCATTACCACCAAACCTAAGTGATGTTTCCGCCAAG
>NZ_DASQNA010000055.1 GCF_035645195.1 Paenibacillus sp.
CCGACGGTATCCTGAAGCTCGTACTTGCCGATGTGGATATAGGCCTTATCCGCGGTGCCGCCGCTCTCCGCGATATCCTCGACGATCACGTCGTCTTCGTCATGGACGTGGTAGGTATCGTTGCCGGAGCCTCCGGTCATAATATCGTTGCCGAGGCCGCCGTTGAGAGTGTCGTTGCCCTCGCCGCCGGTGAGAACGTCATCGCCACCTTTCCCGTTGATGACGTCATTGCCCTTGCCACCGTCGAGGGTATCGTTGCCCTCGCCGCCGTTGAGCGTGTTGTCGCCAGCGTCGCCGGTCTCGGAGATGTCTCTGATCAGGACAATGTTCTCGATGCCCTTGTCTCTCTGGAGAGAGAGCACGAAAGCGTCGTACTGGGCTTGGCTAGCGAACGTTCCTCTGTAGACATAGGCGGTATCGTTGCTGCCGCCCATATCTTCCACCGTATCGCCGGCTCGGACATAATAGACATCATTGCCGCGGCCTCCTTCGAGGGTGTTCGCCTCGCCCGAGCCGCCGTTCAACGTGTCGTCGCCGTCACCGCCCATGAGCGTATCGGCACCGTCTCCGCCGAACAATTCGTCGTTGTCGTCGCCGCCGTCTAGGCTGTCGCTTCCTGTTCCGCCGTAGAGAATGTCGTTACCAGCACCGCCATTGAGGGTGTCTTCGCCGATCTCTCCTTCGAGCCGGTCAGCTCCGTCCTTCCCGTCGATGGAGTCGTTGCCGCCACCGCCCCTGATCGTATTGGCGAAATTGTTGCCGGTCAGCGTATTGCCGCCGTCATTGCCGATCAGGGTCACACCTTCAACGCCCGTGTCGATGCCGCCGTTCTCGATGTCCAGTCCGAGCCTGTATGTTCCGGACTTCGTGGCAATGAGAGTGTCCGTGCCTGAGCTGTCGGTGACCTTGTCGTCGAGATCGACATAGTAGGTGTCGTCGCCCGACCCGCCCTGTAGATCATCGGCTCCGTCCCCGCCCTTGAGGACGTCAGCGCCGCCATTGCCTTGCAGCAAATCGTTTCCATCGCCGCCTTCGAGGGTGTTGGCCGTCTCGTTGCCGGTGAGCGTGTTGGCGTCTCCATTGCCCTTCAGGGTGACACCGCCGATCTCGCTCTGGATCTCACCGATTTCGATGCCCGATGCCAGAGTATACGTGCCGGTCTCAGTAACGATTACCTTATCGCTTGTACCGCCGGCGTCACCCTTAACGGTGTCGCTGGCATCGACATAATAGGTGTCGCTGCCGTCACCGCCTTCGAGCGTATCCGCTCCAAGGCCACCATCCAGGGTGTTGGCAAGCTCGTTTCCGGTGAGCTCGTTCGCCTGGGTGTTGCCGATCAGGTGCACCAGGCCGACATTGCCTTGGATTCTGCCGTCCTCCACGCCTCCAGCAAGCGTGTACTTGCCGGCTCCGATGACGATGATCAGGTCGTCGTCGCCACCCGTATCCTCTTCGACCCTGTCGTTCGCATCGACATAATACGTATCGCTCCCTCCGCCGCCGTTGAGGGTGTCGGCTCCTGCATCGCCCTTGAGAACATCGGAGCCGG